>NZ_JBYCKY010000373.1:0-5699 GCF_057473605.1 Mycobacterium sp. TH-M82
TCGCGTCCGGCGATTCGATGGGCAACTCCGAGGTGCTCATGTCGGCAAGGATGTCCGTCCACGCCGACAACAATGCTTCCCCATCGAGACGTCCGAGTCGGGTCTTGATCGAAATCTCCCAGGCCGAGGCGGCCGTTACCCACAGGTTCGTATCGGGGCTGGATAGGACTGTGAGGACTGGCGCAGCCAGCTGAGACGGGTCACTGACCAGCCACAGCAGTGTGTGGGTATCAAGGAGGACATTCACCCCTTGTCGCCTTCCCACGCCGCGAGTTCATCGTCTGGGAGAGTGTCGTCGAAATCGCTGGGCACCAATAGATTTGGTAATTGGCCGAAGCGTCGCGGTACTGCGACGATCGGCGTCAGCTGCGCCACGGGTTCGCCGTGGTTGGTGATGATGAACGAGTTGCCGGCCTTGACGTCCGCCAGGAGGCGGTTGAGCTGATTCTTGGCCTCAGTGCTGCTGACTTTCTCGATGGGCATGGCGGAACCGTACCACGATCAAGCTAGTCGCGCTAGCGTGGCTAGCTACCGATGGCGGGCCTGGGAGACCGCCGGCGCACTCGAACAGGCCGACGACAGGGTTCCCCAATCAGGGCCAGTCGTCGGGGTGGGAGTGCCGCCCGAAACCGACCGGGTCGGTGCGCCACACCTCGGACGGCAACGGCCGCTGTGGCACGACGCGGGCGGCCAGCGGCTCGGTATCGGGCCCGTCGTACTGCCGGGTTGCGCCCATGCCGGCTGAGGCGGGATACCAGTCTTGCCGATCATCGCCGGCGTGGTCCGCGGAGACGATCGGGATCAGCTCGGTGGGAGCGTCGGTGTCGCGAGCGCCGGTGTCGCCGGCAGCATCGTCGGCGACGTCGTCGATCGGGCCGGGTGTGTCTCCGGCCGTACCGGCCAGCGCCCAGCGCGGCTGTCGGACCGACGATTTCACGATCCCGACCATGAACAGTGCCGCGACCACGCCGAACAACGCGATGAACGCCGTCCATAGCGTCGACTCCGACATAGCCGCCGAAAACGGTTCGCGTAGCAGCTCGGGCAGCTGCAGCGCCGCCCCCGGCGCGTTGCCGTGGGACGGCGCCGCGCCGGGCAGCGACGGCATGTTCGCAGAGATGCGCGACGTCATGAACGCCGCCATACCGGCACCGCCGAGCACCGCGCCGAGTTGGCGGGTCGCGTTGTACACTCCCGAACCCACACCGGCAAGCTGCGGCGGCAGGTTGCGGGTGGCCGCGGCGGCCAGCGGTGACCAGATGAAGGCGTTGCCGACACCGACCCCGGTGAACGCCAGCACCAGCCGCCAGATCGGGGTGGTGGGGGCCATCTCCACAGCCAGCCAGGTCAACGTGATCGCCAGCACCGAGAACCCGAAGCCGATCACCGACCGCGGGTGTGACCGGTCGATGATCTTACCGACCGCCGGGGCAAGCAGGCCGGAGGAGATCGCCATCGGGGCAGTCAGCACCGCCGCCCGGGTGGGCGAGAGCCCACACACCGACTGCGCGTAGAACATGATCGGCAGCGCCATCGCGGTAGCCACGCAGCCGATGACGGCCACCCCGAGACTGGACAGGGTGAAGTCGCGGTCGCCGAAGATGCTCAGCGCGATCAGCGGTTCACCGGTGTTGGTTGCCTGCCGGTAGACGAACGCCACCAGCAACCCCAGGCCGGCCAGCAGCATCGCCATGATCCACGCTGCCCAGCCGTTGGACTCCCCCTCCTGCAGGGCGAAGACGACGAGGAACACCGCCGTCCCGGACAAGCCGACACCGATCAGATCGAACCGGTGCGGGTGGGTCGGCAGATCCGGTATCTGCCAGATCGCCAGCGCCAAACCGACGCCACCGACCGGCACGTTGACGAAGAAGATCCACTCCCAGCCCAGCCAATCCACCAGCACACCGCCCGCCAGCGGCCCGACCAGGGTGGCGACGCCGGCAGTGGTGCCCCACACGCTCATCGCCATGCCACGACGCTGCGGCGGGAAGATCCTGGTGATCACCGACAGGGTCTGCGGGGTGAGCAGTCCGGCGCCGATGCCCTGCACCGCCCGCGCGGCGATCAACATCTCGATGCCGCCGGCCAGGCCGCACCACAGCGAGGCGACGGTGAACACCGCCAGGCCGATCAGGTAGAGGTTCTTCGGGCCGAACCGGTCACCGAGCCGGCCGGCCACCAGCAGCGGCACCGTGTAGGCGAGCAGATAGGCACTGGTGACCCAGATCACGGTGTCGTAGCCGATCTCCAGTGCGGTCATGATGCTGGGGTTGGCGACCGCGACGATGGTGGAGTCGAGCAGGATCATGAAGAAGCCGACCATCATCGCCCACAGCGCGTTCCACGGGTTGGCCGGTGGAGCAGGGCGGGCCCGCGTCGGGCGGGCGCGGCGCACGCTGTGACCGGGTCCCGTCCGGCTCGGCGTGGCGGTCATATCCTCACCTTGTGTCGGTCCCACCTCGTGCGACGCTACGGACAGAAGCCGTTGCGGACAACTCCGCCCGACGGCGAGGACAGTCGCTGGCGGGCAATTCGCCCGGCCGCCTGGGGACGCTAGCCTGAAAGCCTGGACGCACCCGACCAGGACGGATCAGGACGGAGGGTGTCATGGGCACCCGGCAACACGGGCCGACGCGGAATCCGCCACCGTCGGCCGACGACTGCAAGCCCGGCACGGCGGCCCGCGTGCTGTCGCGCGTTATCGAGCGCAGCGCCCGGGTGCAGCGCCCCGCGGTGCGGGCCTATGTACAGCGGTTGCGGGACGCCCGCCCGGGCGCTGACCCCGCCGACGTCGTCGCGAAACTGGAGAAACGCTATCTGGCCGCGGTGACCGTCAGCGGTGCGGCGGTGGGTTGTTGGGCGGTGTTGCCCGCCATCGGCACGCTGGCTGCGCTGTCGGCGATCGCCGGGGAGACCGCGGTGTTTCTCGAGGCGACAGCGTTGTTTGTGCTGGCCGTCGCGGAGGTGCACGACATCCCCGCCGACGACCGGGAGCAACGCCGCGCCCTGGTGGTGGCCGTGCTGGTCGACCCCGACAGCAGGGACGCCAAGCGCGCGGTGGCGGACCTGCTCGGTCCCGGCCGCACCCACGGTGCGTGGCTGGCAGCGGGGGCAGCGGGGGCACTGTCGATGCCGGTGGTCCCACTGTCGAGGATGTCGGAGTTGAACACCCGTTTGCTGCGGTACTTCGTCCGGCGCTACACCGTGCGGCGCGGTGCGCTGGTGTTCGGCAAGCTGCTGCCGGCGGGTATCGGGGTGCTGATCGGCGCGGTGGGCAACCGCAAGATGGGCAAGAAGATCGTCACCAATGCTCGCACGGCGTTCGGTGAGGCGCCCGCCCGCTGGCCGGTGACCTTGCACCTGTTACCGGCGCCGCGCCAAGGCGACACCGGACCGGAAGACAACGCACCTGGCGGAATAGCTGCGAAGGGTTAGCCTTATGAGGGTGAAAGCATTCGGGATCACCGCAGACCAAAGCCAAGGACCGGGGATGTCCGGACACACCCAGACGTGGCGAACGTGGTTTGCCGAAAGATGAGGAATCGAGGCGAGTAGCTGTCGTGAGCGGTGTCAGTTCACCCTTCGGTCAGAATGAATGGCTAGTCGAGGAGATGTACCGCAAGTTCCGTGACGACCCGTCCTCGGTCGACTCGAGCTGGCATGACTTTCTGGTCGACTACAACCCGGAGCCGGCCGCAGCCACGCCGTCGCCGCCGATCGTCAAGCCCCCGGCGAAGCTCACCGAGTCGTCGGAGTCGTGGGTGCGCTCGGCGTCACGGGCCGCCTCGGCGGTCGAATCCAGCGCTGCAGCGCCGGCCGAGGGCGACCAGGTGCAGGTACTGCGCGGCGCGGCCGCCGCCGTGGTCAAGAACATGTCCGCCTCGCTGGAGGTGCCGACCGCGACCAGCGTGCGGGCCATACCGGCCAAGTTGATGATCGACAACCGCACCGTGATCAACAACCATCTCAAACGCACCCGTGGCGGCAAGATCTCTTTTACTCATCTGCTCGGCTACGCAATGGTGCAGGCGATCAAGCAGTTCCCCCACATGAACCGGCACTTTGCCGAGGTCGGCGGCAAGCCCAGCGCCGTCACACCCGCGCACACCAACCTGGGGTTGGCGATCGACCTGCAGGGTGCTGACGGCCAGCGGTCGCTGGTGGTGGCTGGCATCAAAGGCTGCGAGACCATGCACTTCGCCCAGTTCGTCGCGGCTTACGAAGACATCGTGCGCCGGGCCCGGGACGGCAAGCTGACCACCGAAGACTTTGCCGACGTGACCATCTCGCTGACCAACCCCGGCACCATCGGCACCGTGCACTCGGTGCCCCGGCTGATGACCGGCCAGGGAGCCATCATCGGGGTCGGCGCGATGGAATACCCCGCCGAATTCCAGGGAGCCAGCGAACAGCGGATCGCAGAACTCGGTGTAGGCAAGCTAATCACCCTGACCTCGACCTATGATCACCGCATCATCGCGGGTGCGGAATCCGGCGACTTTCTGCGCTGCATGCACGAAATGCTGCTCTCCGACGAATTCTGGGACGAGATCTTCCTCGGGCTGGGCCTCCCGTACGAACCGGTGCGCTGGCGCCCGGATAACCCCGACTCGATCGTCGACAAGAACGCCCGGGTCGTCGAGTTGATTGCGGCCTACCGCAACCGCGGACACCTGATCGCCGATATCGACCCACTGCGGCTGGACAACACGCGGTTTCGCAGCCACCCCGACCTCGACGTGCTGACCCACGACCTGACGCTGTGGGATTTAGACCGCGAATTCAAGATCGACGGAGTCCCCGGCGGGAAGCGGCGCAAGCTGCGTGACGTGTTGTCGGTGTTGCGCGACGCCTACTGCCGCCACGTCGGAGTGGAATACACCCATATCCTCGAGTCCAAGCAGCAGGAATGGCTGCAGCAGCGCCTTGAAGCCAAACACGTCAAACCGACTGTGGCCCAACAGAAGTACATACTGAGCAAACTCAACGCGGCGGAGGCCTTCGAAAACTTCCTGCAGACCAAGTACATAGGGCAGAAGCGGTTCTCCCTGGAAGGCGCCGAGACCGTCATTCCGATGATGGACGGCGCAATCGACCAGTGCGCCGAATACGGACTCGACGAAGTCGTGATCGGCATGCCGCACCGCGGCCGGCTCAACGTACTGGCCAACATCGTCGGCAAACCCTACTCGCAGATCTTCACCGAGTTCGAGGGCAACCTCGACCCGTCGCAGACGCACGGCTCCGGCGACGTCAAGTATCACCTCGGCGCCACCGGCCTCTATTTGCAGATGTTCGGCGACAACGAGATTCAGGTGTCGCTGACCGCCAACCCGTCGCACCTGGAGGCGGGCGACCCGGTGCTGGAGGGACTCGTCCGGGCCAGGCAGGACCTGCTCGATCGGGGCACTCGCGACAGCGAAGACCAGCGGGCCTTCTCGGTGGTGCCGATGATGTTGCACGGCGACGCCGCGTTCGCCAGCCAGGGCGTGGTCGCCGAGACGCTGAATATGGCGCTGCTTCCGGGCTATAGGGTCGGCGGCACCATCCACATCGTCGTCAACAACCAGATCGGCTTCACGACCGCGCCCGAGCATGCCCGGTCCAGCGAATACTGCACCGACGTCGCCAAGATGCTCGGCGCGCCGATCTTCCACGTCAACGGCGACGACCCGGAGGCGTGTGTGTGGGTGGCG
>NZ_JBYCKY010000374.1:0-7539 GCF_057473605.1 Mycobacterium sp. TH-M82
TCGAGCCACACCGATACACCCGCGGCGCTCAGCGCCGCCAACTTGGGATTCTGAGTCATGCGATCTTCCTCCTGTCAGTTGCCCAGCGTGCGTTCGGCGGCGGCGGCGACGGCCTCCGGGGTGAATCCGAACTCGCGGAACAGGGTTTTGTAGTCGGCGGATTCCCCATAGCGCTCGATCGAAACGACCTGCCCGGCATCACCCACCAGTTTATGCCAGCTCTGCGCGACACCGGCCTCGACGGCGACGCGGGCCTTCACCGCCGGCGGCAGCACGGCGTCGCGGTAGTCGACCGGTTGGGACTCGAACCATTCCATACACGGCATCGACACCACCCGGGCGAGGATGCCCTTGTCCGCCAGCAATTTCTGCGCGTCGACGGCAAGCTGGACCTCCGAACCGGTGGCGATCAGCAGCACGTCGGAGTGCTGATCGCCCGTACCGCCCAACACGTAACCGCCGCGGGCGACGCCGTCGGCGTCGGTGCCGTCGAGTACCGGGAGAGCTTGCCGGGTCAGGATCAGCCCGACCGGGCCGCTTGCCCTGCCCCGCGCCACGATGGTGCGCCAGGCGTAGGCGGTCTCATTGGCGTCGGCCGGGCGCACCACCGACAACTGCGGGATGGCGCGCAGTGCGGCCAGGTGCTCGATCGGCTGATGAGTCGGGCCGTCCTCGCCGAGGCCGATCGAGTCGTGGGTCCACACGTAGATGGTGTCGATGTTCATCAGCGACGCCAGCCGCACCGCCGGTCGCATGTAGTCGGAGAAGGTCAGGAACGTTCCGCCATAGGCGCGGGTTGGCCCGTGCAACACGATGCCCGACAAGATCGCGCCCATCGCGTGCTCACGGATGCCGAAGTGCAGGGTGCGTCCGTACCAGTGTGCGGTGTATTCCCTGGTCGAGATCGGCGGTGGTCCGAACGAGTCGGCACCATCCATGGTGGTGTTGTTGCTTCCGGCCAAATCCGCGGAGCCACCCCATAATTCGGGTAGCTTAGGCCCTAGCGCGCTCAATACCTTGCCGGAGGCCGCGCGGGTGGCCACCGGTTTGGACCCGGGTTCCCAATGTGGCAGGTCGACGTCCCAGCCGACTGGCAGCTGCTTGGCCAGCAACCGGTCCAGCAGCGCCTTGCGTCCGGGTTCACGCCGCGCCCACGCCTCGAACTTGGGCTGCCAGCGGTCGTGGGCCGCCTTGCCGCGGGCCACCAGCCCGCGGGTGTGGGTGAGCACCTCCTCGCCGACCTGGAAGCTCTTGTCCGGGTCGAACCCGAGCACCTTCTTGGTGGCGGCCACCTCGTCGGCACCAAGGGCAGCGCCGTGTGCCTTGCCGGTGTTCATCTTGTTCGGCGCCGGGTAGCCGATAATGGTGTGCAGCGAGATGAACGAGGGCCGGTCGGTGACGGCTTTCGCGTTGGCGATGGCCTCCTCGATGGCGACGACGTTCTCGCCGCCCTCGACCTCTTGCACGTGCCAGCCGTAGGCACGGTATCGAGCGGCGGTGTCCTCACACAGCGCGATGTCGGTGTCGTCCTCGATGGAGATCTTGTTGTGATCGTAGAACACGATGAGGTTGCCCAACTGTTGGACCGCGGCCAGCGACGACGCCTCGCTGGTCACCCCCTCCTCGATGTCGCCGTCGGAGGCGACCACATAGATGAAGTGGTCGAACGGGCTGGTGCCGACGGCGGCGCTCGGGTCGAACAGCCCGCGCTCGTAGCGGGCGGCCATCGCCATCCCGACCGCCGAGGCCAGGCCCTGGCCGAGCGGGCCGGTGGTGATCTCCACCCCCCGGGTGTGCCGGAACTCCGGGTGTCCGGGGGTTTTCGAGCCCCAGGTGCGCAGCGACTCGAGGTCGGAGAGCTCCAGGCCGAAGCCACCGAGGTACAGCTGAATGTAGAGGGTCAGGCTGGAGTGCCCGCAGGACAGCACGAAGCGGTCGCGGCCCAGCCAATGGGGGTCGTTGGGATCGTGGCGCATCACCCGCTGAAACAGTGTGTAGGCGAGGGGGGCAAGGCTCATCGCCGTGCCCGGATGCCCGTTGCCGACCTTCTGGACCGCGTCGGCGGCCAGCACCCGGGCGGTGTCCACCGCGGCCGAATCGAGCTCGGTCCAGTCGTCGGGGTGATGCGGCTGTGTCAGGGTGGAGATTTCTTCGAGTATTTTCTCGGATGTGCTCACAGCCTCAAACCCTAACGCCGGATGTCCGGCGATGCAGCGACCGCAGCACAACCTGGCGTTGGCGCAACGGATCGACTTCGGCGATGAGGTCCATCGACGACGCTCGTCGACCCTATCCTCGGACGAAGCGGCCACAACGTTTAAGGTTGGGCCTGGCGGGCTACCGGGGGAGTAAGTCACGAGCTTGCTGTGCACGTTCGGTTGTCCGATCGATCTGGTGGAGGTGCCGGCTTGGCCGAACGTGACGGTGGCACTGCGGAACGGTTGGTGATCTTCGGCATCACCGGGGACCTGGCTCGCAAGATGACGTTTCGCGCGTTGTACCGGCTGGAGCGCCGCGGTCTGCTGGGCTGTCCGATTCTGGGGGTGGCCAGCGACGACATCACCGTCGAAGGGCTGATCAACCGGGCTCGGGAGGCGATCAACGAGTACGAGAAGATCGACTCGACCGTATTCGATCGGCTAGCGGGCCGGTTGTCGTACCTGCACGGCGATGTCACCGATGCCCAGCTGTACAAGGCTTTGGCCAAGCAGATCGGTTCGAGCCAGCGGTGCCTGTACTACCTGGAGATGCCGCCGTCGTTGTTCGCTCCGATTGTGGAGAATCTGGGCCGGGCTGGGCTCTTGGAGCGTGCACGGGTGGCGGTCGAAAAGCCGTTCGGCCATGATGTGGTGTCGGCTCGCGAGCTCAACGGCCGATTGCGGGCAGTGCTCGACGAGGAGCAGATCTTGCGGGTGGATCACTTCCTGGGCAAGCAGCCGGTCGTCGAGTTGGAGTATCTGCGGTTCGCTAACGCGACGCTGGCCGAGTTGTGGCACCGCGGCAGCATCGCCGAGATTCATATCACGATGGCGGAGGATTTCGGGATCGAGGACCGCGGCGGGTTTTACGACGCGGTGGGCACGTTGCGCGACGTGGTGCAAAACCACCTGCTGCAGGTGCTCGCGCTGGTTGCGATGGAGCCTCCGGTCGGTCCCGGCGACGACGACCTCAACGACAAGAAAGCCGAGGTGTTCCGGGCGATGCCGGCGCTGGATCCGGCGCACTACGTGCGGGGCCAGTACGCCGGCTATACCGACATACCCGGGGTGGCGAAGAGTTCGCAGACCGAGACGTTCGTTGCGATGCGGATGGAGGTCGAGAACTGGCGGTGGGCCGGCGTGCCGATATTCTTGCGGGCCGGCAAGGCGTTGCCCGAGCGGGTGACCGAGGTGCGGTTGTTTGCCCGTCGTGTTCCGGCGTTGGCGTTTCTGCCCAAGCGTAGGAGAGCCGAACCCAATCAGATCGTGTTGCGCATCGACCCCGACCCCGGGATGCGGTTGCAGTTGATCGCCCACGGCGGTGACTCGTGGCGCGATGTGCACCTGGATTCGTCGTTTGCCCAGGATCTGGGTGAGCCGGTGCAGCCTTACGAGCGGCTGCTGCATGCTGGCCTGATCGGGGATCGGCAATTGTTCGCCCGAGAAGACAGCATCGAAGAGACCTGGCGCATCGTGCAACCGCTGCTCGACGACCCCGGCAAAGTCCACCCCTACGACCCCGGCTCGTGGGGACCGCAGGCGGCGCACGCTCTGGTTCGTGGCCACCACGGTTGGCAAGAGCCGTGGCTGCCCGGGCTGTCGGGAAGCCACGGATCGAAATAAGGAGGACGCGACATGCAGCTAGGGATGATAGGTCTGGGCCGGATGGGGGCCAACATCGTGCGCCGGTTGGTCAAAGACGGGCACGAGTGCGTGGTCTATGACCACAACCCCGACGCGGTCACCGCGATGGCCGGGGAAGCGGACACCACCGGGGCGTCCTCGCTGGCCGAACTGGCCGAGAAACTCACCGCACCGCGCGTGGTGTGGGTGATGGTGCCGGCCGGTGATATCACCACCGGGGTGATCGGGGAGCTGGCCACGACGCTCGACAAAGGCGACATCGTCATCGACGGCGGCAACTCCTACTACCGCGACGACCTGCGCCACGCCGAGACGCTGGCCCAGCACGGGATTCGGCTGCTGGACTGCGGCACCAGCGGCGGGGTGTGGGGCCGGGATCGCGGCTACTGCCTGATGATCGGCGGCGACGCCGACGCCTTCGGCCATGCCGAGCCGATTTTCGCCACCGTGGCACCGGGTGTCGACACCGCCGTGCGCACCCCGGGCCGCAGCGGTGAGATCGCACAGGCAGAGAACGGTTACCTGCACTGCGGGCCGTCGGGGGCCGGTCACTTCGTCAAGATGGTGCACAACGGCATCGAGTACGGCATGATGGCCTCGCTGGCCGAGGGGCTCAACGTCTTGCGCAACGCCGACATCGGCGCCCGCGAACAACAGGGCAAGGGTGATGCCGAAACCGCTCCGCTGACCAACCCGGAGTTCTACCAGTACGACATCGACATTCCCGCGGTCACCGAACTGTGGCGACGGGGCAGCGTGATCGGCTCCTGGCTGCTCGATCTGACCGCGATAGCGTTGCACCAAGCACCGGACCTGACGGAATTCGCCGGGCGGGTCTCCGATTCCGGTGAGGGCCGATGGACCTCGATCGCGGCGATCGACGAGGGGGTGCCGGCGCCGGTGCTGACCTCGGCGCTGTATTCCCGGTTCGCGTCGCGCAATCTCGACCAGTTCGCCGACAAGGCCCTCTCGGCGATGCGCAAACAATTCGGCGGACACGACGAAAAACCCGACCCTAACTAATGGCACCCCCACGCCGCCGCGTGGTGATCATCGGATCCGGATTCGGTGGTCTGACCGCGGCCAAGGCGCTCAAGCGGGTCTCGAAACGGGGTGATGCCGAGGTCACGCTGATCTCGAAGACCACCACCCATCTGTTCCAGCCGTTGCTCTACCAGGTGGCCACCGGGATTCTCTCGGAAGGCGAGATCGCCCCGACCACCCGGCTGATCCTGCGCAAGCAGAAGAACCTGCGGGTGGTGCTGGGGGAGGTGGTGGCCATCGACCTGGCCGCGCAGACCGTGACGTCGCGGTTGATGGACATCCGCACGGTGACACCCTTCGACAGGCTGATCGTCGCCGCCGGGGCGCAGCAGTCCTACGTGACGCGGGTGGTCTGTGCGATGAAACACCTCGATCGACCGGGTCGGCTTGTTAGGCGGGGTGGCGCTGCACGTATTCGGTGATGGCGGCGCGCATCACTTCCGACGACGCGACATGCCAGCGGTCGGCGAGCGCGTCGACTCGGTCGGAGATGTCTTGCGGCAGCCGCACCTGCCGGCTCGGTGACGTTCCTGCCGATGCACCCTTGAGAGGCCGGCCGCGGCGCAGGCGTGCGGTATCGACGCGGGGTGCTTCGATCGGTGTGGCGCGGTACTGGCCCGATTCGAAGGCATCAGCCCACTCGGTGTAGTCGTTTTCGGTTGGCAGCTCAGGTGTTCACTTCCGTTGGCTTCGAGCCATCTGCGGCAACAGGATCGCCTATTCAATTGTGCTGCGGATTTCGTCATCGGTGATCGCGTGCCGACGGGCACTGTCGAGGAT
The DNA here is from genome assembly GCF_057473605.1 of Mycobacterium sp. TH-M82. NCBI lineage: Bacteria > Bacillati > Actinomycetota > Actinomycetes > Mycobacteriales > Mycobacteriaceae > Mycobacterium > Mycobacterium sp. TH-M82. The sequence goes on from NZ_JBYCKY010000374.1 coordinate 5,667, forward strand.
CACGATCTGCACCAAGAAAATGTACCCGCTTTTATCGGCTTGGGCGAGGCGGTTCGACGGCGTCGAGTCAGTGGATCTGGAGCGGGGCTAGCAGCTGTTGCGGGTTGAGTGGTCGGCAGTTGAGTTCCTAGCCGGAGTCAATCGGTTGCGATGGTGCCGCGGGTGTGCGTGGACACGCCGCTGAGCTGGCGAGCGGTGTTGACCAGGCCGACCATGGAAAACGCCTGCGGGGTGTTGCCGACCTGGCGCTGGGCTTTGGTGTCGTACTCCTCGCTGAGCAATCCGACGTCGTTGCGCAGATCGAGCAGGCGCTGGAACAACGTGGTGGACTCGTCGGCCCGGCCGATGCCGTGCAGGGCGTACGCCAGCCAGAACGTGCACACCAGGAAAGTGCCCTCGGTGCCCGGCAGTCCGTCGCCCCCACCGTCGGCAGCGGGGTCGTAGCGCAGTAGGAATCCGTCGTGCGACAGCTCGCGCTGGACTGCTTCGACGGTGCCGACGACGCGGGGATCTGTCCACGGCAGAAAGCCGACGCGGGGAATGAGCAGCAGTGCGGAGTCTAGACCGCGAGAGCCGTAGGATTGGGTGAAGGTGTTGCGCTGCGCGTCGTAACCGTGCTCGCAGACGTCGGCGTGGATGCGGTCGCGCAGTTGGCGCCATTTGTCGACCGGTCCGTCCAGCCCTTGGGTTTCTACGGTGTGCACGGCACGGTCGACGCCGGCCCAGGCCATGACTTTGGAATGCACGAAATGCCTTTGCGCACCACGGACTTCCCAAAGACTGGAGTCGGGCTGATCCCAGTTGCCTTCCAGGAAGTCCAGCAGCGCCAGTTGGATGTCCCACGCCGTCTCCACCGCCTGCATCCCGGTCTCGCGGGCCAGATGCAGCCCGTGGAGGACCTCACCGTACACGTCGAGCTGGAACTGGCCGGCGGCCGCGTTGCCGATCCGCACCGGGGAGGAGTTCTCGTAGCCGGACAGCCAGTTCAGGGTCAGCTCGGGGATTCGCCGGGTACCGTCGACGCCGGACATGATCTGCAGCTTCGCCGGATCGCCGGCGACCGCGCGGACCAGCCAGTCCCGCCACGCCTTGGCTTCGTCGACGTATCCGGTGCCCAGCAACGCCTGCAGTGTGAAGGTCGCGTCACGTAACCAGCAGTACCGATAGTCCCAGTTACGCACTCCCCCTAGCCCTTCGGGCAGGGATGTGGTCGCCGCGGCGCAGATTCCGCCGGTCGGATCGTAGGTCAGCGCTTTCAAGGTGATCAGGGCGCGCCGCACCGCATCTTCGTACGGCCCGCGGTAGCTGCACCGGCCGATCCAGTTCTTCCAGAACTTCTCGGTGTCCCGCAACGCGTGGTGGGCCTTCGCCCGCAAGGTTTTCCCCAGGCGGTGCGACGGTGCGTGGGTCAGCACGAACGGCACCGTGTCGCCGGCGGCCACCTCGAATTCGGCAACCGTCGACAGGTGGTCGCCGTGCACGTCGACGGGCGTGGTCAGGCACAGGGTGTCCGGGCCGGCGGTCGCGATCAGGCCGTCCTCGCTGCGGCGGACCCAGGGCACCACATTGCCGTAGTCGAACCGGATCACCAGGCGCATCCGCATCGGCACTCGCCCGGACAACCCCTCCACCACTCGGACCAGATCGGCCGCTTGGCCGCGCGGCGGCATGAAATCGGTGACCCGCACCGAACCCTCGGGAGTGTCCCACTCGGTGTCCATGATCAGCGTGTCGTCACGGTAGCCGCGCCGGGTGGCCGTCCCAGAGGGGTAACAGCAGGCCGGCGCGAGCCGCCAGTGGCCGGCGGACTCGTCGTGCAGCAGCGCCGCGAAGCAGGAACCCGAATCGAACCGCGGCAGACACAGCCAGTCGA
>NZ_JBYCKY010000375.1:0-3418 GCF_057473605.1 Mycobacterium sp. TH-M82
CTACCGAGGTCCTGCGCGGCCGCCAGCGCACCCGCATCGAGCGCATGGCCTCCTGGCGGGTCAACGACCGCGGCCGCGGCTGGGCCTCAGTCTGGGCCCTGCACGACAACCCGCAGCTCAACCGGCTGCTTCACAAGCTGTCACCCCACCCCGCAGGGTCATCTGTTCATCCCTCACCTTCAGGTGATTCTGTGGTTACTACCCACGCCGGCAGCCCTACGGGCCGCCGGCAACACGGCGCTACGCGCCGCGCCAGCCCAGACGAGGAGGGGCTGGCCCTGGCCAAAGCCTGGCGGGCCGACCAACATGCCCCACCCTGGGCACGCCGGCACAGCGCCGAGGCATGGTCGGCGCTGCTGGCGGCCCCCGCCGCGCACGGCTGGACCCCGCGCGACCTCAACCAACTCATCACCGACTGGCTCGGCGTCGGACACTGGATCGCTGACTCACCGCACAAACCCATCGGACTGCTCGGCGCGATCCTGGCCCGGCACGGCCGCGACAACCTCGCCGAACGACCAGCCGCCGCCGATGAAGCGCGCGAAGCCGCCGAACTCGCCGCCGACCGGGCACGCGTCGCCGACCAACTCGCCACACGAAAGACCACTGCCGCCGCACGCGCCGCCGGCCGCGCCGCACTGTCCAGCCCCGGGCACGCCGCCGCCCAGGCGGCCGCCAAGCGGCTGGCTCACACCGCCGCCCAACGCCGCACCGCGGCGGCGGCCGCGGCCGCCGCCGCGGTCGACTCCGCGGTGCGCCGCGCCCGGGGCCTGACCACACCCGACGCCGCCGCACACCACGACGCAACTCAGTGAGCCTCAAGACGAACGCCCAACCGTGAGCTACACCCGCTGCCGCTGGGCACGCCAACACAGCGGCCGCGACCGCACACCAGTCGGGCACGCTAACCGTCCGGTTGGGCATCACAACCACCCCCGACCTCTCGACATCAGATTCAGTCACGCCAGCGCGACGCCGTCATCACCCAGGAAGTGATACATAGAACACCTATAGATAGCCCCCACGGCCCGCCCGGGCGCCGCACTAATTAGGTCAGCTATGTTCGTTGATCTCGCGGTGCTGAGGCACATCGTTTAGCACTCGCGCCCGGTACTGCTCGAAGGTGATGTCACCATCCGCGAACTCAACGAGCAGATCGATCGACGCCAGCGCGGGCACAGCGCCCTCTAGCACACCGCTGGCGATCGCATTGCGCACGGCCGCCCGATCGGCTGGCGACAGCCGGCGACTCCGCACATCGACGTACGCCCACATCGCCGCAAGCTCGGAATCCACCGCCGTTCCAACCCTTCTATCGGCTAACCACTGGCACTGTCGCTTTCTGTTGTTTCTTGTGTCTTGGCCTTCCTGTATCCCGGGTCCTCTTGTTACCTCTACAGCAGCTTCGCTGCTGTCTATAGCAGCCTTCGGCTGCTCCTCCCTACTCACCTGGTCTGCCCTACGTCCAGTTACTTAGCCCATCACCTCTAAAACTGTATGGCACATTTGCACATTTTGTGCAAGCATTGGTTCAGCACACCTGCGGTGTGCTGAACCTTGGCCCCGCCTGGGGTCGGGACCAGGCGATTTTGGGCGGTGGCGATGCTGACGGTTTCCCCGCTGAAGCGCTGGTCGATCGACTACTACAACGACACCGCCCGCCAGGCCGGGGAGGCGGCCAAGGACCGTGCGGCAGCAAACGGGGGTCTGGGCGAGTACTACGGGGAACATGACACCCGGACTCCGGTGTGGCTGGTGGCCGGTGATGCCCGTAAGGCGGCCGAGGCGGTCGGATTATCGGATGCCGACCGGGTCGGAGGGCCGGCGGATTTGGACACTGTGGCCCGTTGGCTCGACGATGGGATCGCGCCGAATGGGGCGCGTGGGCGGCGGTTCGCCGAGGGTGATAACCACGGGTTCGATCTGACGTTCTGCGCGCCGAAAAGTGTCAGTTTGTTGCGGGCGTACGGCAATGACGTGATGCAAAAAGCGGTCCTGGAGGCGCACAACGCGGGCGTGCGCGAGGCCCTCGAATACGTTCATCAGCACGCTGGTTACACCCGCGTGCACAACAACGAGACCGGGAAAAAAGACCTCCAGAGGCTGCCGGGTTTGGTGGCCGCGGCCTACCAGCACGAGACCTCCCGGGCGGGGGATCCGCACCTGCACACTCATGTGATCGTGCCCAACAAACAGCCCCGCGCAGACGGAAAACTCGCCGCCCTCGACAGTGACCAGCTGTGGCATGAAGCCAAGCCCGGCGGGGTGATTTATCAGGCCACGACGCGGCGGGTACTGACGCAGTCCGTCGGCGCGGAGTGGGGGCCGATCGATCCGCACACCGGCATGGCCGAGCTGATCGGGTTCGACCCCGAGGTGATCAAAGCGCACTCGTCCCGCAGCACGCAGTTGCGGGAATGGGCCGACGACAACCTGACCCTGGTTCACGGCAAACCCACCCAAGCGCAGCTGGCGGCCGCGCAGAAAGCAACCCGGCCGCGCAAACCCGAATCGCTGCCGTGGGCCGAGCTAGAGGACCAGTGGCACGCCAACCCAAAAGGCGTTCGGATCGACCAGCTGCCCGAGCTGTGGCACCAGGCCCGCCAGAAGCGCCGCGCCACACCTGAGGTATTTGATCGGCGCCGCATCGTCGAGATTGCCGCCAGCATCGACAAGGCGGCGTTCACCCGGGCCGATCTGGTGGAAATCATCGGCGCGCAACTACCCGTCGAGGTCGACGACGACGACCGCAGCCCGCGTGAACAGATCGAAGCCGCGGTCGATGAGATCGCGATCCGGGTCAGCGACGAGCGCCAGGCCCATCACCGTGAAGGCCACGTCCGCTACACCATCGACCTGGTGCTCTTCGAGGAATGGGACATCCTCAAGATGGTCGACGCGCGCGATGAACGCGCGACTGTGCGGGTCAGCGCGGCCGACACCGAAGGCCTGTCCGCGGACCAGAGGCGGGCCGTGACGGCGCTGGCCGAATCCCCGTGGCTGGTGCAGCCACTGGCCGCGCCCGCCGGCGCCGGCAAGACTCATTCGCTGAAAGCCTTACGCGCCGCGGCCAACCGCGCCGGGCGTACGGTCGTGGTGCTCGCACCCCAAGGCCGCGCTGTGGACATCGCGAAAAACGAGTGCGCCGGCGACGAGGCTTACACCGTCGATAAGGCGCTCATCGAGCTGCGCAACGGGCGGTTGACGCTTGATCACCGCGCCGTCGTGGTCGTCGACGAAGCCGGTTTGATCGGCAACAACCAGCTGCGCGAACTGCTCACCTACACCAAGCCGGCCGGGACGAAAACGCTGCTCGTCGGGGACGCGCATCAGCTGTCGCCGGTGCGTAAACGCGGCGGCATGTTCGAGCAACTCTGCGACGATCTGCCGTGGTCCCAACGTCTTTCCGAGGTCTGGC
>NZ_JBYCKY010000376.1:0-5388 GCF_057473605.1 Mycobacterium sp. TH-M82
GGTTAGCGATTGTGGCCGAAGTGTTCGAAGGCGCCGATAGACACGATCCGGTCCACCTGCTCGTCGTACTCCTCCCAGCCCTGCAGCCGCACCTCGACGTTGCGGGTGGTCGCGACTTTGGCCAGCTTGGCCAGGGCGTACTCGCGTTGGCGCTCGCTGAGCGTGAGCCCGATGACGTTGACGTCGTAGTTCTCGACCGCCCGCTGCATGCCGCCGCCCCAGCCGCAGCCGATATCCAGCAGCGTCATGCCCGGCTGCAGGCCCAGCTTGCCCAGCGCCAGGTCGAACTTGGCGTTCTGCGCCTCGTCGCGGGTGGTGTCGGCGTGTTCGTAGTAGCCGCAGGTGTAGCCCATCGTCGGACCCAGGAACAACTCGAAGAACTCATTGGAGATGTCATAGATCGACTGCAGCTCATCGTATTTCGGTTTCAACGTCGCCGCTGGAACCGAGCTCCACCTGCGCAGGGTCGCCGCATGCCAGCTTTCCCGAGATGGCTGAGTCACTGTAGTAACTTTGGACACATCATTACCACATCACAGCGGGTATCGGAAAATCGAGCAGACACGCCGACGGCCATTCTAAAAAAAACTAGCACACCGATGCGCTGCTCGCGGAGGCCGGGCTCACCGGCGACCAGGTCGCGCGGCTGCGCGCCGCGGAGATCGTGCGATAGCTCGGCCATGCCCAGGTTCAGGGCAGCGCCGGGATCCGGGCGTCGATCAGGTGCGGCCCCGGCTCGGCCAGCGCCCGGCGGAACCCTTGGGCCAGCTCCTCGCAGGTGCTCGCCACCACGGCCGGCACCCCGAAACCCTCGGCGATCTTGGCGAAATCCATGTTCGGCCGGGACAGGTCGAGCAGGTCGCTGGCCTTCGGGCCGCCCGCGCCGGCGCCGACGCGAGCCAGTTCGAGTCGCAGGATGGCATAGGCGCTGTTGTTGATCAGCACCGTGGTGACGTTGGCGTTCTCCCGCCCCATCGTCCACAGCGCCGAGATGGTGTAGGCCGCGCTGCCGTCGGCCTCCAGCGCGATCACCGGCCGGTCGGGTGCGGCGATCGCCGCGCCCAGCGCGACCGGCAGGCCCTGCCCGATCGCCCCCCCGGTCAGGGCCAGCACGTCGTGGCGCGGCGAGCCGGCGGTGGCCGCCGGCAGCAGCAGCCCGGCGGTGACGGACTCGTCGGAGACGATAGCGTTCTCCGGCAGCAGAGCGCCGATGACCTGCACCCAGTTCTGGGCGGTCAACTCCCCCACCGGAAGTTCGGCCAGCTCCGGTGCTGCGGCCGGCCGCGGCGCGGTACCCGGCGCCACCAGGTCGGCCAGCTGCTCCAGTGCGGCCACCACGTCGGTCTCCAGGCCGGCCAGGTTGTGCACGACCGCCCCCTCCGGAACCAGGTCGCTGGGCTGGCCGGGGTAGGCGAAGAACGACACCGGTGCGCGGGTGCCGGCGACGATCAGGTGTTTGATGCCGTCGAGCTGGTAGGCGGCCTGCTCGGCCAGGTAGCCGAGGCGTTCCAGCGCAGGTACACCCGCGCCGTGGGCGAGCCGGGCCGGGAAGGTCTCCACCAGCGCGCGCGCACCGGTGGCGGCGGCGATCCGGTCGGCGGCTTCCAGTCCACGGACGCCGGTGGCCGGCCCGCCGATCAGCAGCACACAGTCGGCTTGGGCTTGGCCGCTGCGCAGCGTGTCGGCGATCTCGGCGACGGCCCCGGGGTCCGGGGCGGCCGGTGGGACGGGTTCGACGGGCCCGGCCGGCTCGGCGCCGTCGCCCCAGGAGATGTCGGCGGGCAGGATCAGGTTGGCGACCTGTGCCGGGCTGGCCAGCGACTCGGCCACCGCCTCGGCGGCGTCGCGGCCGATGTCGGCGCCCGAGGTGGTGCGCCGCACCCAGCCGTGGGTCCAGTCCGTCAGCGGTTCGATGTCAGACTCCAGCGGCGCATCGTACTTCTTGTGGTAGGTCGCGTGGTCGCCGATGACGTTGACCACCGGGACGTGTGCGCGGCGGGCGTTGTGCAGGTTCGCCAGTCCGTTGCCCAGCCCGGGGCCCAGGTGCAGCAGGGTGGCAGCGGGTTTGCCGGCGATGCGGGCGTAGCCGTCGGCAGCGCCGGTGACCACACCCTCGAACAAGCACAGCACCCCGTGCATCGCGGGCACCGAGTCCAGGGCGGCCACGAAGTGCATCTCGGAGGTGCCGGGGTTGGCGAAGCACACCGTTACGCCGCAGTCGACCAGCGTGGTGATCAACGCCTGCGCACCGTTGGTCATCGGGTCACCTCTCCGTCCAGCAGCACACCTGGATTGAGGATACCGGCCGGGTCGAACGAGTCCTTGATAGCGCGCATCAGCGCGATTTTCACCGGATCCTCCAGCTCCAGGAAGTGGCGCGTCTTGACTCGACCCAGGCCGTGCTCGCCGGAGATCGCACCGCCCAGGTCCATCGCGGCGGCGAAGATGTCGTGCAGCAGCCGGTAACGGGTGTCGTCGTCGGCGCAGAACACCCCCAGATGCACGTTGCCGTCGCCGGCGTGTCCGCATCCGACCACCCCGGCACCGACCTGTTGGGCGAGTTCGGTTGCCCGGGTGAGGAACTGGTGCATCTGGGCGCGCGGGACCACCGTGTCGATGACGTCGTGAGCGCCGGCCGCCTTGGCGGCCCAGAACGCCCGTTCGCGCGCCTCGATCAATGCATGTGCCGAATTCCCTTCCAGTACATATAAATCCATTGCACCAAGTGATTCGAGCAACTCGCCCAGCATGGCGACGTCGTCGTCGAGGCGGTCGTGGTCGCGGTTCTCCACCCCGATCACCAGGTGTGCCCGGGCGGCGTCGCGGACATGGTCGGGGATGCCCAGGCTCAGGTTCTGCGAGTAGGTGATCGCAGCCAGGGTGAGCGCATCGACATACTCGAGGATGACCGGGTCCACGCCACTGCGCACCACCGCGGGCACCGCGCGCATCACGGCGGGCAGGTCGGGGAACGGAGCCAGCAGCGTCGCGGCGTGCGCCAGCCGCGGGTAGAGCCGGACGGTGACCTCGGTGGCCAGCGCCAGAGTGCCCTCCGAGCCGATGATCAGCTGGGTCAGGTCGTAGCCGGTGGACAGCTTGGTGATCTTGCCACCGGTGCGGATCAGCTCACCGGTGGGCAGCGCGGCCTGCAGCCCGACCACGTTGTGGCGGGTCACTCCGTACTTGACCGCGCGCATGCCGCCGGCGTTGGTGCCGACGTTGCCGCCCACACTGGCGGAGAGCTCACCGGGAAACACGGTGTACACCAACCCTTCCGCGGCAGTGGCGGTGTCGAGGTCGGCCAGCGTGACCCCGGGCTGCACCACCGCGACCTGGTTGTCGGCGTCGATCTCGAGGATGGTGTTCATCTTTTCGAACGAGATGAGCAGCCCGTCCGGGCAGGGCCGCGCGGCCGCCGACAGGCCGGTTCCCGAGCCGCGGGCGGTGACCGGGATCTTGGCCTTCGTGGCGGCGGCCAGCAACGCGGCGACCTGCTCGGCGGTGTGCGGGCGGGCCACCCAGCGCGGCGTTACTGGGGACCCGACCAGTGCCTCGTCGTGGTGATAGTCGGACCCGATCGCCTCGCCGGTCAGCAGGTCGGCGGCGCCGACGATGCCGGCCAGCTCGTGGGCGACGTCGGTGTCGGTCTGTGCTTGCATGACATCGGATGTTACGAGCAGCCGACCAACCGCACCACGTCCGGGCACAGCAGCTGTCTTCGGATCCTTTCGAGCCAGCTGCCGCGGTGCCGAATTCGCCCAGCGGCGCTGAGCCGCTGACCTGCTACTCCATCGCCTGCCTGATCAACTTGGCCGCCGAAATTGTCAGCGCATCGCGCTTCTTCGCTAATTCCGCGGCTGCCTTGCGCAGCTTGTTGAGTTCATCGCGTTCACTCAACACGCTGGTAACATCGGTCTGCACCCACCGATTCAGTGCGCCGCCGCGACCGCCCGCCTCCCCCGGGATCCTTGCCGACTCTTTGGCTTCGGAGCCCTGCCGGGAGCGCGAGTCGCCATTTCTCGGTGCATTGACGACGCTGCCCAGCATCGGCATGCCGCCCAGGCCTGCCATGCCTGGCGCAGCCATCCCCGCCTGCGGCAACGCGGCCGAACCAGCGGCGGGCAATGCTTTGGCGGCAAGCCGGACCTCCGGGGCGGTGCCCCAGGACTGCGGCACCGAAAGCCCGCCGACCGACGCGGCCCGGCCCAGGCCCGCCGACGTCCCCGCAACGCCCCGGCCCGTCGAGCCCGCCAACCCCGACGCACCCAGCGCCGACTCCGAACCCACCAGGGTGGCCGGCCCGGAACCCGCCAGCGCCGATCCGGAACCGGTGAGACCCCCCATGCCCCACACCCCCCCTTGTGACGCCGCCCACCAAAACGTGAACGCGAGCGCTGCGTTTTCCGGTACGGCTGTCAGAATCGTGACTCCGGCAACAGTGAAGCCTGCCCCGCCCTGACCCGCGTTGGGCCCAGTAGTGAATAACGATATATCTTCGAGGAACTTAACTGGGTTGCTGGTCAAGAGGTCCAGCAGCTTCGCCGACGGCCCGCTCGTACCCAGGTTTTGCAGAAAATTGCCCAACTGCGTGAGCAGCTGATTCAGTTTATCTATGATGCCCTGGGTGGCCGGCGCGGCCGCCTTGGTGTCCTGCGGCGCGGGGGTGAACGGGGTCACCGTCGTGGCGGCCGCCGAGTTGGCGGTGTAACTGTGCATCGCCGTAGCGTCTTGGGTCCACATCTGCGCATACTGCGCCTGGTTCGCCGCGATCGCGTGGGTGTTCTGCCCGACGATATTGGTGGCCACCAGCGACGCCAACGACGCCCGGTTGGCCGCGATCACCGCCGGCGGCACCACCGCGGCAAACGCCGCCTCGTAGGCCGCCGCCGCCGCCCTGGCCTGGTTGGCGGTCTGCTCGGCCTGCGCGGAAGTGGTGTCCATCCACTCCACATACGGCGCGACCGCCGCCGTCATCGACGCCGACGCCGGACCCAACCACGCGTCGTCGGTGAGCTCGGAAACCACCGCCCGATACGAGCCCGCCGCCGAACTCAACTCCGCCGCCAACTTGTCCCAAGCCGCCGCGGCCGCCAGCAACGGCCCCGACCCCGCACCGGCATACATCCGCGCAGAGTTGACTTCCGGCGGCAACGCCGCAAAATCGACCACACTCACCCCTAAGCCAGTCTGTCGGGCCGAAACGTCGTCACAGAGCCGCCGCCGCGTTGGCCGCCTCGGTCTCGGCATACGAGGCCGCACTGGCGCTCAAAGTCGCCACGAACTGCTCATGGATGGCCGCAGCCTGAGCGCTGATCTGCTGATACATCTGCGCGTGCGCAACGAACAACGCCGCCGTCAGCACCGACACCTCATCGGCGGCGGCCGGGG
>NZ_JBYCKY010000377.1:0-5665 GCF_057473605.1 Mycobacterium sp. TH-M82
CGCCTATCTGCTGCGCGCCATGGGGGTGGCCGGGTGGGCGCCGGCGCTGACCGAGTGTGCCCGTTGCGCCACCCCGGGCCCGCACCGGGCGTTTCACATCGCGGCCGGCGGCAGCGTCTGCGCTTACTGCCGCCCGGCAGGAGCGACCACCCCGCCGCCGGGGGTGCTGGAGCTGATGTCGGCGCTGCACGACGGCGACTGGCCGGTCGCGGAGGCTTCGATATCGGCGCACCGCAGGCACGCCAGCGGTTTGGTGGCCGCCCACCTGCAATGGCACTTAGAGCGTCAGCTGCGAACATTGCCACTGGTGGAGCGCGCCTAACCAAGCGGCCCGCGCCGTCGCTGAGCACCTCCGTGAACGGGCATGTCCTCGGTCGACACGCCGAGCAGATCTGCGGGTTTGCGCTCGCTGGCGCCATCGAGAGGTCATGTGCACGAACTCGCCGTTTTCCCCGACCGTCCGCCCGCTCACGGTAGGCTGGTGCAACTTGAAAACGAGACGGTTGAACAGAGTTGAACAGGATTGAACAGAGAGGCAGATCGATGCTAAGTCGGCACCACACCACGCGGGGCCGTCGGTTGCGCGGCGCAAGGCCGCGCTATCAGCGACAATCACTCAGTCTGGGCACGGTGGCCGGGACTTTTCTGGCGGCGTCGATGATCCCGGCGGCAATCATCCCAGCCGCCCACGCAGCCCCCAGCGCCCACACCGACATCCTCACCACCAGCCCCGCCCTCGTCGACCCGTTACCCGCCAACGCGCCCGGCGACGACGACAACGGCGGCTCCGGCGGCGAGACGACCGTCCCGGGCCACCCCGGCGGCGAACACGGCACCGCTGCCGTCGGCACCGACACCACGCCCGCGCACCCCGCTGCCGAGGGTGTCGACGGCGGTGCCGGCGCTGACGCTCCCGCCCCGGGCCACGCCGGCACTGCGGCCACCGCTTCGGGTCAGGCCGTCGCGGAGGCCCCCGGTGCAGCCGGTGCTGACGGTGAATCTGGTGTCGACGGAGCCAACGCTGCGCCCAGCGCCGACGGAACGCCCGGCGAAGGCGGTAACGGTGGCCAGGTCGGCAAGGACGGTGCGGGCGGCCAGGGCGGTAAGGGCGGCAAGGGTGGCGCGGGTGGCGCGGGCGGCAAAGGCGGAGCCGGCGGCCAGGGCGGAATCGGCGGCCAAGGCGGTCATGGAGGCAACGGCGGCGCGGCCGGCCCCGGCGGTCAACCCGGCGCGGGCGGTGCTGGTGGTGCGCCCGGCTCCCCCGGCGGAACCCCCGGTCAGCCCGGCCAGCCCGGCCAGCCCGGCCGGCCCGGTTAAACCAGGTCGGCTGTCGGCAGAGATCTCACCTTGGTGCAGTGTGCCCGAGGCGGCACCGAGGCCAGAGCCCGAATACTCCGGCTAAACTCGGATCCGCGAATGTCGATCAAAAATGAAATACGGAAAGGCCCAGCCAAGGTGAGCGAAGACCCACGCGCCGACGTTGTTTCTCGTCAGTACCAACGGTGGACATATCCACCGCCGATAAATGACCTCACGACATGGCTTGACGGCAACTGGGAATGGTTCGACCCAAGCCACGCGCACCGGATTTTATGGCCGGACCGGGAATATAAACCCGACGCCGATATTCTCATCGCGGGTTGCGGCACCAACCAGGCGGCGGTCTTCGCCTACTCCAACCCCGCCGCGCGGGTGGTGGCGTGCGACGTCAGCCAGCAGTCCCTGGACCACCAGCAGTATCTCAAGGACAAGCACGGACTGTGGAACCTGGAGCTGCACCTGCTGCCGATCGAGGAGTTGTCCACGCTCAAACTCGACTTTGACCTGGTCGTGTCGACCGGTGTGCTGCATCACATGGCAGACCCGGAGGCCGGCATGAAGGCGCTCGCCGACTGTGCGCGGCCGGACGGCGTCATCGGGGTGATGCTTTACGCGAAGTACGGCCGCATCGGAATCGAAATAATGGAATCGGTGTTTCGCGACATGGGTTTGGGTCAGGACGACGCCTCAGTCCAATTGGTCAGGCAGGCGCTGGAGCGGCTGTCCCCGGGTCACCCGGTCCAAAGCTATCTCAAGATTGCGCAGGATTTGCCGTCCGATGCGGGTCTGGTGGACACGTTCCTGCACGGGCGTGCGAAAAGCTACACTGTCGACGACTGTCTGGACCTGGTCAGGTCAGCCGGACTGGAATTTCAGCATTGGTTACTCAAGGCGCCGTATTACGCCCACGATGTGACAGGGCCAGCGGGTGGGTTCTATGGCGCCATCAACGAGCTGCCGGAGGAGAAGATCTGGTCGGTGATGGAGCGCGTCCATACCCTCAACGCCCGCCACTTCTTTCTGGCCTGCCGTCCCGACCGGCCGAAGCAGAACTACGTCATCGACTTCTCGACGTCGGACAGCCTCGATTATGTTCCGCTGCTGCGCATGCGGTGCGGCCTGTCCGGCACCGAGATCTTCCGGCCGGGCTGGCGCATGCGCCTCAACCCGGCCCAGCTGCCGTTCGTCCAGCACATCGATGGCCGCAAAACGATCCGGCAGATCGCTGCGAGCGTGTCGGAGGCCGGCGGGTCGCCGCGGGCCAGCGTGGCCGATCTGGAGAAATTCGGCCGTAAGCTCTACCAATCGCTGTGGCGCCTTGATTTTGTCTCGATGGCGCTGGGCGCTGCTTCGGCGGGTTGACGTTCGCCTCCCCGGCCACCGCACACCCTGGCGTAGACGGCTTTCCCATTGGCCGCGAACGGATCACCGAGTTGCCCACCGCCGCGCCGAGGCGGTCGGGCAGGATATGGCACATGGCGACGATGCGGACCGTCAGCTCCCGGTGGGGGACTGAGCGCAGCGGAAAGAGGGTGAGCTTCCCGCAGCTGCCCGCCGCGCCCGACGATTACCCGACGTTTCCGGACACCTCGACCTGGCCGGTGGTCTTCCCCGATCTGCCCGCACCGCCCGACAAAGGCCCGGCCCGCCCGCCGCAGCACACGTCGAAGGCCGCCGCCCCGCTGATCGCCGCCGACCAACTGCCCAACCATGTGGCGATCGTGATGGACGGCAACGGTCGCTGGGCCACCCGGCGTGGCCTGCACCGCACCGAGGGCCACAAGATGGGGGAGGCGGTGCTGATCGATATCACGTGCGGCGCTATCGAAGTCGGTGTCAAGTGGCTGACGGTGTACGCGTTCTCCACCGAGAACTGGAAACGCTCCACCGAGGAGGTCCGGTTCTTGATGGGTTTCAACCGCGAGGTGGTGCGCCGTCGTCGGGAGAACCTCGACACGATGGGGGTGCGGATGCGTTGGGTGGGCTCCCGGCCGCGGATGTGGCGCAGCGTCATCAAGGAATTCCAGATCGCCGAGAACATGACCGCGCACAACGACGTCATCACCATCAACTACTGCGTCAACTACGGTGGCCGCACCGAAATCACGGAAGCTGCAAAGGATATCGCCCGCGAAGCCGTCGCCGGCAAGCTCAACCCCGACCGCGTCACCGAGGCCACTGTCGCCCGGCACCTGCACCGCCCCGACATGCCCGACGTGGATCTGCTGATCCGCACCTCCGGTGAGCAGCGGTCCAGCAATTTCATGCTGTGGCAGGCGGCCTACGCCGAATACATCTTTGCCGACAAGCTGTGGCCGGACTACGACCGCCGCGACCTGTGGGCGGCCTGCGAAGAATACGCGTCGCGGCAGCGCCGGTTCGGGAGCGCATGATGGCCTCTTTGCCGTCCTTGCAGGTGCGGCTGGCGTCGACGCTGGCCGAGGTGCTGGCCGTCGACGAAGAGGCCGACGGTGCGCTGACCGTCGGCCACGCCGGCACATGGGCGTCGTTGCGGGTGGTCAACATCGCCGAGGATCTGGACCTGGTGGCGCTGACCCAGATCCTGGCCTGGGATCTGCCGCTGACCAAGAAGCTGCGCGACCGGGTGGCCGAGCAGGCGGACGGCACCCAGTTGGGCTCGGTGACGCTGATCGAGAAGGCCCAGTGCAACTCCGGCAAGATCGCCGACGTGATGCTGCGCTACAACTTTCCCGGCGCCGGCCTGACAGACGATGCGCTGCGAACCCTCGTTTTGCTGGTGCTCGACAAGGGTGCCGACATCCGCCGCGCATTGACCGACTGAACGCGTGGGCGACACCAGCAGGATCACCCACAGCCGAGGGGTCGACAACGCCGATGTCACGTCTGGCAGGCGCTGCAGACGCCGAAGATCTCGATGGTGTGGCTGATGTCGGCGAAGCCGTTTTCGGCCGCCACCCGCGCCGCCCAGGCCTCCACTTCACGGGCGCTCACCTCGACGGTGGACCCACAACCGCGGCAGACCAGGTGGTGGTGGTGCTGCTCCGAGCAGCGCCGGTACACCGACTCGCCGGTGTCGGCGCGCAGCGTGTCCACCACGCCGGCGGCCGCCATCGCCTGCAGGGTGCGGTAGACGGTGGTCAGGCCGATGTTCTCGCCGCGCGCGCGCAGCTCGTCGTGCAGCTCCTGGGCGGAGCGGAACTCCTCCAGTGTCTCCAGCAGCGCCGAGATGGCAGCCCGCTGCCGGGTGGAGCGCACCCCGGGCGCGGTCACGGCGCTTCCTCGCCGGCGTGGGCCACCGCGTCGACGACGATGTGCGCCAGGTGGTGGTCGACCAGCCGGTAGAACACCTCGCGGCCGGACCGCTCGCCGGCGACCACGCCGACCGCCTTGAGGATTTTCAGATGCTGGCTGACCAGCGGCTGCGGCACGCCCAGTGCGTCGACCAGCTCGTGCACGCAGCGCTGGGATTCGCGCAGCTGCAACACGATGGCGATGCGCACCGGTGCGGCCAGCGCGCGGAGCAGCTCGCCGGCGGCCTCCAGAATCGCCCGCGGCGGGCTCGCCGGAGACGGCACAGCCGCGTGCCGGTGACGGTCGCCGGCCACGCTGGGCGCGGACATGATTGCCTCCACGGGATCGGCGATGAAGCACTGTTGGGGATCGTTTCCAGTTACCCCCACTGTTACATGCGCGATCATGCATGTCAAAGGCGCCGGTGCGGGCCGCTACGATGACTGATCGTTGCCCAAGCTCAAGACAGGAGTGCACCACCTCGTGGCGTCCGTCATCGACACTGTCGTCAACCTGGCCAAGCGGCGTGGCCTGGTTTACCCGTCCGGCGAGATCTACGGCGGTACCCGATCGGCGTGGGACTACGGACCACTGGGGGTGGAGTTCAAGGAGAACATCAAGCGACAGTGGTGGAAATCGGTCGTGACGGCTCGCGACGACGTTGTCGGCCTGGACTCCTCGATCATTCTGCCGCGCGAGGTGTGGGTGGCCTCCGGTCACGTCGAGGTGTTCCATGACCCGCTGGTGGAGTCGCTGATCACCCACAAGCGCTACCGCGCTGACCATCTGATCGAGGCCTACGAGGCCCGCCACGGCCACCCGCCGGAGAACGGGCTGGCCGACATCCGCGACCCCGACACCGGCCAGCCGGGGCAGTGGACCGAGCCGCGCGAGTTCAACATGATGCTCAAGACCTATCTAGGGCCGATCGAAACCGACGAGGGGCTGCACTATCTGCGACCCGAAACCGCGCAGGGCATCTTCGTCAACTTCGCCAACGTGGTCACCACCGCGCGGCGCAAGCCGCCGTTCGGCATCGCGCAGACCGGCAAGAGCTTCCGCAACGAGATCA
>NZ_JBYCKY010000378.1:0-1613 GCF_057473605.1 Mycobacterium sp. TH-M82
ACTACACCGACGGCTGCGCGACCTGCCAGCTCTATCTCTGCGACCGGTCGTGCAAGAACGACGCGGCCCGCAATGGCGTGCTGCCCGCGATCACCGAGCACGGCGCCCACCTGCTGACCCAATGCCGGGTGCTGCGCCTGGAAGCCGACCACACCCACATCCAGCACGCGATCGCCCAACACCACTCCGGCATGCTGACCCTCAAAGCCAAGGTCGTGGTGCTGGCCGCCGGCGCACTGGCCACCCCACTGCTACTGCTCGAGTCCCGCTCCGGGCAGTGGCCCAACGGACTGGCCAACAGCTCCGACTGGGTCGGGCGCAACCTGATGCGCCACCTCATGGACTGGATCGAAGTCTGGCCAGAACCCGGCTGCACGATCACGGCCGAAAACAAGGAGATCGGGCTCAACGACTTCTACTTCTGGGAAGGCCAGAAATACGGCACCCTACAGTCGGCCGGCGCAATGGCCAATTTGGCGTCCATCGACATGTTGACCAACCACCCGGGCTGGCAGCCAAGGCTACTGCGGCTGATAAGTCCGGCGGTGCGGCCTATTTACGATCGCTTCTTCAACGGTGGACTGCTGCTGGCCCCGATGATGGAAGACCTGCCGTATCTGGACAACCGCGTCCTGCCCAGCGATCGACCCGGCACTGACGGTCGCCAACGGCTGCAACTTCACTATCGATTACACCCCAGTGAGTCCCAACGCCGCCGGGTGTTCATCCGGCAGATAAAAGAGGTGTTGAAGCCGTTTCGCACGCTGACATTGCGGACCGGCGCGAACAACTCGACCCTCGGCCATGTCTGTGGCACCTGCCGCTTCGGTACCGATCCGAAAACCAGCGTGCTCGACCCGCACAACCGCGCCCACGAAGTGACCAACCTCTACGTGGTCGATGCGTCGTTTTTTCCCTCCAGCGCCGGCCTGAACCCCAGTTTGACGGTCGCGGCCAACGCCCTGCGGGTCGCCGAGCACGTCAACCAGACGCATTTCCCCGGCTGAAAGGTCGGGGTGTTCAGCTGACACGCTCGAGGCGGGCGAAGTTCTCCACGAGATCGGCGGCAGCGGCAACACTCTCGGCGGGTCTGGTCATCCGAGTGGCGATGCGGCGGGCGCGGGTCGCATAGTCCGGGGACAGGATCCGACGCAGATCGGCGACCAGCGATTCCTCGGTAGCGCTCGAAAAGCGCCGCGCAGTGCCCACTTTCAACCGCTTGATCGCAGCTCCCCACATCAGCTGGACGTCTGCCATCCAGAGGATCAACGTGGGCACGCCGGCGCGCAGGCCCGCGGCCGTGGTGCCCGCGCCGCCGTGGTGGACGACGGCACGACAGGCGGGAAAGATCGCCGCGTAGTTCACCGCGCCCACCACTTTGACGTGGTCGGAGTGAGCGGCGCTGCTGAAATCGGTCCAGCCGGCGCAAACCAGTGCCCGCTCGCCCAGTCGCGCACACGCGGCGTCGATCATGGCAAGTGTATCGGCGGGAGATTCGACCGGGATGCTGCCGAACCCGAAGCAAATGGGCGGCGTTCCCGCGGCGATCCACGAAGCGACGTCGTCATCGGCGCCCGTCGCCAACTCCATCGTCAACGTGCCGACGAAGGGCC
>NZ_JBYCKY010000379.1:0-2740 GCF_057473605.1 Mycobacterium sp. TH-M82
GCGGTGGCCCGCGCCAGCCAGCAGTTCGTGTTAGGAGATTTACGCGTGGTGGAGTTGCTCAAACGGCGCAGCGCCCGGGAGTCCACCGCACAGGTGGCCGCCGAGATCGTGCTGCGAACCAGCACCTGGTGAGGATCGGCCGACGGCCGGCCGCCTGCGACGGAAGTTAGCGCTGCGTCTGTTGTTTCGGACGAGTGTTGAATCGGGTATCCGCGGCCCAACGCGCCGCGCGGCCTTCGCGTCGCTGTCGGTGCCCGCCCCTATGCTGCGCGCATGCCACCATTACCTCGCCTGGCCATTGGTCCCGACGACCTGCGTCGCGACTTCGACGCCGCCACGATTGCCCGTGGTGCCCGGTATGCCGAGGAAGGACGGGTCCGAGACGTGTCCTGGGCGCGCGACGGCCGCACCCTGAACGGAGCCTGTGTCGGCTCGCGCGGTCACGTCTACGGGGTCGATGTCTGCTTCGAGAACGTCGATGACCCGGTGATCGAGTGGGCCGACTGCGACTGCCCGGTCGGTGACTTCTGCAAACACGCCGTCGCGCTGCTGTTGACCGCCGCCTCTGCTGGCCCGCAGCCGTCTGCTTCGGACCAGTGGCGCACGGTCCTGGCCCGGGTGCTTGACGAGCTGACTGTCCCACCTGGCGACGCCGGCGCCCCGATGGGACTGGAATTCTCCCTCACAGCGGCCACCCGGTATCTTCCCGGCGGCATGGTTTCCGTGCAGCCGGTGACCATCGGCAAGCGTGGAACCTGGATCAAGCGCGGCCTGAGCTGGCGGCGGCTGCTCTACGACACCGAAGCGGGCGAGTTCGATCGCAACCAGTACCTGGCCGTCCGGGAACTCGCCGCCGCATTGCACCGGTCCGGTCTCGCGTTCTGCGGGCAAGCCCTGATGATCGGCGGGGCACCGTCGGCGCTGTGGGCGGCGCTGATCGCCGCGCAGGACGCCGGGGTGGCGATGGTCGCCGGCAAATCCAGCGGCCTGCGCGCGGTCGAGTTGATCAAAAACGCCCAATTACGTCTCGACTTCGCCGGCGACGACGCGGGCGGGGCGGTGATGTCGGCGACGTTGCTTGTCGACGGCGAGCGCACCGACCCGAGCGGCGTCACCCTGATCGGTAGGCCCAAACCGCACGGCATGCACCAGGTCAGCGATTCGGTGCTGCGGCTGGGCTCGTTCGACCCCATGCCGGGCCCCGGCATGCTCGACCTCCTCGCCGACCACAAACAGGTGCACATCCCCGCCGAGAACGTCGACGAGGTCGCGCTGAGCGTCTTACCGCGGTTGGCGCACACCGTGCCGGTAGAGGTCGAAGAGGGCCTGTTCGTCGCGCCCGCCGTCACCGGGCCGCTGCCGGTCTTGACGATCAGGATGACCGGCGGCGCCGCCCGCGCGTTCTGGAGCATCCGCTACGACATCAACGACAAACACCACGATTTCGACCCCGATTCAACGCCGCAGCCGATCGGCTACCGCGACGGCGCCGCGGAAGAAGCCAGCTGGCAGCGGATCGCACCTGCGCTGCGGGCGGTGGCCACCGCGTCGCGCACCTGGCCTTCCCAGGCCGCGCAACGGGTCAGACAGCGGATGGCCCGCGGTCTCGATGCCGCGGTGATCGCCGAGCTGCGGGCGATCGACGGCGCCGGCGATCCGGCCGGAGCCGCCGCTGCGGCGTCGATCGCGACGTTGCGGGGCATCGTCGATCTCACGGTCCCGGAGGCCGCGGTGCTGTGCGCGGAGATTTTGCCGGGATTGGACTGTCGTGGCGATCTGACCGTCGAGATCGACGAGAACGCACCGGATTTCCGGGCAGCGAGGACCGACCCGCAGCTGGCTTTCGCCAGCGGTGAGGTCGAGCTTGCGGGCAACGATTGGTTCGATCTGAACATCACAGTGCAGGTCGACGGGCACAGTGTGCCGCTACCCGACATGATCAGCGAATTAGCCTCGGGTGCAACGCATATGCTGCTGCCCAGCGGCGTGTACTTTCGGCTCGATACCCCGGAGTTAGTCCGGTTGCGGGAGTTACTCGACGAAGCCCGCGCTCTCGGCGAGATCGACGGGGACAAGGTCAACGCCCAGTCGCTGAACGTCACACTGTGGGACGAGCTGCTCGCCCTCGGTGTCGTCGACCAGCAGGTGGGCCGGTGGCGGCAGAACCTGGCCCGGTTGACCGCTGCACGCCCCCCGGCGCCGGTCGACGTGCCGTGCGGGCTCGACGCCACGCTACGCGACTACCAGCGCGACGGCCTGGATTGGCTGTCGTTCCTGTGGGACAACGGCCTGGGCGGGGTGCTCGCCGACGACATGGGCCTGGGCAAGACGGTGCAGACGCTGGCGTTGATTACCCGCGCCGTCACAGCGGGTGCCGGCAAGTTCCTGGTCGTGGCGCCGACCAGCGTGGTCGGCAACTGGATCGCCGAGGCCGGCAGGTTCACCCCCGCCCTGACCGCGGTCGCCGTCAGCGCCACCGACGCCCGGTCAGATCGTCCGCTCGCCGACGTGGCCGCCGAGGCCGAAATCGTGGTGACCTCCTACACGCTGCTGCGCATCGATTTCGACGTCTACGCCGGGATCGACTGGGCTGGGGCTATTCTCGATGAGGCACAGTTCGTCAAGAACCACAACAGCAAGACCCATCAGTGCGTGCGGCGGCTGGACGCCGCATTCAAACTGGCGATCACCGGCACCCCGATGGAGAACAATTTGATGGAGCTGTGGTCGCTGCTGTCGA
>NZ_JBYCKY010000380.1:0-2045 GCF_057473605.1 Mycobacterium sp. TH-M82
GCTTCTCGCCGTACTCGCTCATGTCGATGCGCACCATGGCCCGCTCGTCGTCGAAGAGGAAGTCGGCCAGCGCCTTGGCCAGCTCGGTCTTGCCGACGCCGGTGGGACCCAGGAACAAAAACGCCCCGGTGGGCCGGTTGGGGTCGGCGACCCCGGCGCGGCTGCGCCGTACCGCATCGGACACCGCTTGCACGGCCTTCTTCTGGCCGACAACACGCTTAGCCAGCTCGTCTTCCATCCGCAGCAGCTTGGCGGTCTCGCCCTCCAGCAACCGCCCGGCCGGGATTCCGGTCCACGCACTCACCACGTCGGCGATGTCGTCGGGACCCACCTCCTCCTTGAGCATGACGTCCTCACGGGCCTGCGCGGTCGGCAACGCGGCGTCGAGTTTCTTCTCCACCTCGGGGATGCGCCCGTAGCGCAGCTCGGCGGCCTTGGCCAAATCGCCGTCGCGTTCGGCACGCTCGGATTCCCCGCGCAGCGTCTCCAGCTGCTCCTTGAGTTCGCGGACGACGTCGATGGCGTTCTTCTCGTTCTGCCAGCGGCTGGTGAGGTGGGCCAGTTCTTCCTTCTTATCGGCCAGCTCGGCGCGCAGCTTCTCCAGCCGCCCCTTGGAAGCGGCGTCTTCTTCCTTAACCAGCGCCATCTCCTCGATCTCCAGCCGGCGCACCAGCCGTTCGACCTCGTCGATCTCCACCGGGCGCGAGTCGATCTCCATCCGCAGCCGCGACGCAGCCTCGTCGACTAAGTCGATGGCCTTGTCCGGCAGGAACCGGGCAGTGATGTAACGGTCGCTCAAGGTCGCCGCCGCGACCAGCGCCGAATCGGTGATCCGCACCCCATGGTGCACCTCGTAGCGGTCCTTCAGCCCACGCAGGATACCGATGGTGTCCTGCACCGACGGCTCGCCGACGAAGACCTGCTGGAAACGCCGCTCCAGCGCGGCGTCCTTCTCGATGTGCTTGCGGTACTCGTCGAGCGTGGTAGCCCCGACCAGCCGCAGCTCGCCGCGGGCCAGCATCGGCTTGATCATGTTGCCGGCGTCCAGGGAAGACTCAGCGCCCGAGGCGCCGGCGCCGACGATGGTGTGCAGCTCGTCGATGAACGTGATGATCTGTCCGGCAGAGTTCTTGATGTCGTCGAGCACGGCCTTGAGCCGCTCCTCGAACTCGCCGCGGTACTTCGAACCGGCCACCATCGAGCCCAGGTCCAGGGAGATGACGGTCTTGTCGCGCAGGCTCTCCGGCACGTCACCGGCGACGATGCGCTGGGCCAGGCCCTCCACGATCGCCGTCTTGCCGACGCCGGGCTCACCGATCAACACCGGATTGTTCTTGGTGCGCCGGGAGAGGACCTGCACCACCCGCCGAATCTCGGTGTCCCGCCCGATGACCGGATCCAACTTGCCTTCGCGGGCCTCGGCGGTCAGGTCGGTGGAGTACTTCTCCAGCGCCTGGTAGGTGGCCTCGGGGTCGGGGCTGGTAACCCGGGCGCTGCCGCGCACCTTCACGAAAGCCTCCCGCAGCGCCTGCGGGGAGGCGCCGTGGCCGGTGAGCAGCTTGGCGACGTCGGAGTCACCGGTCGCCAGCCCGACCATCAGGTGCTCGGTGGAGACGTACTCGTCGTCGAGCTCACTGGCCAGCTGCTGGGCGGTGGTGATCGCGCCCAGCGACTCGCGGGACAGCTGCGGCTGCGCGCTGGCGCCGGTGGCCTGGGGAAGCCGTTCCAGTAGGCGCTGCGCCTCGCTTCGGATGGTTGCCGGATCGACGCCGACCGCCTCGCACAGCGGCGCCGCGATCCCGTCGTTCTGGGTCAACAGGGCCATCAATAGGTGCGCAGGTCGGATCTCAGGGTTCCCGGCGGCAGAAGCCGCCTGCAGTGCGGCGGTCAGCGCGGCCTGGGTCTTGGTGGTGGGGTTGAAAGAGTCCACGACACCTCCGTTCAGGGTCAGAAGGGGTTGTCAAAAATGCTCGTCGCGTTGTCCAACGCCGTCAAGGTTGAGTCTGTTCCGCTCACGTTTAACGTCGCGACAAGCCTCCCACTAC
>NZ_JBYCKY010000381.1:0-1047 GCF_057473605.1 Mycobacterium sp. TH-M82
GACCTCGGAGGCCACGGTGGAATAGTCCAGCGGCTCCACGTCAGGCAGCAAGTTCATCGAGTTCACCAGCTCACGCAGCGAATCGGCGCTGACGAAATCGACACCACGGTCGACGAACGTCCGCACCGGTCCCGGCGGGCCGGAACTGGCGCGGTTACGCAGCAGAGCGCGCACGCTCTGCCCGGTCAGGTCGGGCTTCTGCTCCTGGCCCGACAGCGCGAATTCTTTCTCGATCATCCTGGCGTCAAGGATGAACCAGGTGTAGTCGTACCCGGAGTTGGCGATGCATTCCAGCGTGCCAAGGGTGTCGAACCCTGGATACAGCGGAACCGGCAGCCGCTTGCCGGCGCCGTCCAGCCACAGCGATGAGGGGCCCGGGATTATGCGGATTCCGTGCAGCGGCCAGACCGGGTCGTAGTTGGTGATGCCCTCGGTGTAGTGCCACATCCGATCGGGGTTGATGCACGCGTGCGCCGGCACGCTGTGCGATGTCGATCATCCTGCCGTCGACGTGGGCCGGGACGCCACTGAGCAGCTGCCCGGGGACGCGGCCCATCCGCCTGGGCCAGTTCTTACGCACCAGATCGTGGTTGCCGCCGATGCCGCCGCTGGTGACGATCACCGCAGGGGAACAAAACTCACATTTCACCAATGCTTTTCGCGACGACGGCATCCCACGCGGGGCGGTGCTGGGTTCCAGCACGCTGCCCCGGACGCGGTGACCGCGCCGCCTTCGAGAATCAACTCGTCTACCTGGTGGCGGTGCGCGAATCGCACCGCGGAGCGGTCGCGCAGGCGGCGGGCGAACATCTCGACCAAAGCGGGCCCGGTACCCCAGGTGATATGGAAGCGGGGCACCGAATTACCTTGTCCCAGGGCGTCATATCCTCCGCGTTCGGCCCAACCGACCAGGGGGAAGAGCTTCAGGCGCCGGGTACGCAGCCAGCTGCGCTTCTACCCGGCTGCGAAATCGACGTAGGCGTAGGCCCATTGCCGCGGCCAGTAGTCCTCGTCGCGGTCGAAAGCCGCCGCGCCCAGCCAATCCTG
>NZ_JBYCKY010000382.1:0-10322 GCF_057473605.1 Mycobacterium sp. TH-M82
AGCGGGTGACCAGGATGCCGCCGATCGTCAGCTTCGGGTTGAGCCGGTCGCGCACCTTCTCGACGGTGTCGGTGAGCAGCGCCAGCCCGCGCAGCGAGAAGTACTCGCATTCGGTCGGGATGACGACGTTGTCCGCACAGGAAAGTCCGTTGACGGTGAGCAGGCCCAGCGACGGCTGGCAGTCGATCAGCACGTAGTCGTAGCGGTCCAGCACCGGGCGCAGCGCACGGCTCAGCGACTGCTCCCGGCCCACCTCGTTGACCAGCTGAATCTCGGCGGCGGACAGGTCGATGTTGGACGGCACCAGGTCCAGGTGCTTGACCTGGGTTGCGATCAACACTTTGTCGATGGAGACCCGGGGCTCTACCAGCAGGTTGTGAATGGTGTGCGCCAAGTCGTAGTGCGGCACACCCAGGCCGGCCGACAGGGCACCCTGCGGGTCCAGATCCACCAGCAAGACGTGCCGGCCGTACTCGGTCAGCGCGGCTCCCAGGTTGATCGTCGAGGTGGTCTTGCCGACGCCGCCCTTCTGGTTGCACATCGCGATGACCTTGGCCGGGCCGTGCGATGTGCGCGGCTTGGGCTCCGGGATCGCCCGGGGCGGGCGCCCGGTCAGGCCGACGCCGGCACTGCCGTCAGCGTCGTCGCTCACGCGCGCCGCTCCTGTTCATCGATTCGCCCCCGCAAGCGGGGGCTACCCGCACTGCATCGTCGCTGGCGCGGCTCATGTTAGTCAGGTGCCGTAGACCGTGACGGCACTGTGGTGGCGAACATCGGCAAAAGTCTAGCCGTTAACGTCGCCTGCGCCGGGCAGAAAATCGGCCGGGACACCAATCGATCGGCTTAAAGTCGCAACCATGAACCTCAAACAACGCATGCCATTCCTACGCTGGTCGGTCTTACGATTGCTGATCGGAGAACACAACATCACCACGACCGGCCAGATCGGCGACGGACGCGAGGCCGCGGCGGTGGAATACGTATTGAAGAACGCCCGCACGGGCGACGTCGACGACGTGCTGACCACCATCGACCGCTTCGCCTACCAGAAGTCGGTGCTGATCAACGTCGGCGAAGAGAAGGGCGCGCTGCTCGACGCCGCGGTGCGCCGCGCCGACCCGAAACTCGCCCTGGAGTTGGGCACCTACTGCGGCTACGGCGCCCTGCGCATCGCCCGGGCCGCGCCGGCGGCCAGGGTGTACTCCGTCGAGCTTGCCGAAGCCAACGCCGTCAATGCCCGGCAGATCTGGGCGCATGCCGGGGTGGCCGACCGGGTCACCTGCGTGGTGGGCACCATCGGTGACGGTGGACGCACACTTGACCTGCTGACCAGCCAGCACGGTTTCACCACCGGCGCGCTGGACTTCCTGTTCCTCGACCACGACAAGGACGCCTACGTACCCGACCTGCAGAGCATCCTCGACCGGGGTTGGCTGCATCCAGGCGCGATCGTGGTCGCCGACAACGTCAAAATGCCCGGTGCGCCACGCTACCGCGAGTACATGAGCCGACAGCAGGGCGCGTTGTGGAACACCATCGAGCACCGGGCGCACGCCGAATACCAGAGCCTGATCCGCGATCTGGTGCTGGAGTCGGAGTACCTGGGTAACCTGGGTAACCCGGGTTAACCGGTCGAACCAGGTTGAAAAATCACTATATGGCCTGCAGCAGATTCAGCGCTGACCTGTGCGTGAGCTTCCAACCGCCCTGGTTGACGAACTTGACTTTCAGTGTTTGCGGCGGGCTTTTGGGGCTGGAGCCCGTGACGGAGGCCGTCGCCGCACCCGGCTCGGCCGGCTGAATGTCCGACACGTTGAAGGTGATCGGCCAATCACCGCTGTCGACGGCCTGCTGTACCTTGCGGTCGGCCAGGGAAGCTTCGGTGGGCGAGACGCCGCCTTCGATCAGGTTGCCTTTGTTCTCGAACGGGATGTTGGCGTCAGCGAGACCGGCCAGAATGCCCACCAGCACATCGGCGGAAGGAAGGTCGGCCGCCGGCTCCAGCGGCAACGGCACACCGAAGACGACCTGCTGCACGTGGGAGGTGACACCACTGTCGACGGGGCCACTGACCACGCCGCTGGACGTCATGGATGTCAAGCCTGCTGCGACAACGGCGACGGCGACCGCCCCTCCCACAGTTGCGATGCCGATGCGAAGTGATTTAACCGCCACGATTGCCCTTTCGATTGCGAGCCGATATCGAACATTTAGTCACACTAGCGTCTCGTCGGTAGCGTGTCACCGGTATTCGCTCCTCAGTTTTCAGGTCACCTGCATGGCGGGTACCACCGGTGACGGCGAACGCACGCTCGACGCGCTGACCCATGATCGACGGCTGGAGTCGGAGGATCTCGGTTAGTTACCGCGGAAATGGGGTCAGCCAGAACGGGGTGCTTGCCGATGACGGTGTGGCCATGGCAGCAGCATGGGCACCCGGATCCGGTAGTCACGGTACTTAGGGCCCAGCGCTGCCAGCAGGTCGTGTTCTTCAAGCTGCAGTGCGATCAAGATGTAACCAGTGGTCACTA
Organism: Mycobacterium sp. TH-M82; assembly: GCF_057473605.1. Taxonomy (NCBI): domain Bacteria; kingdom Bacillati; phylum Actinomycetota; class Actinomycetes; order Mycobacteriales; family Mycobacteriaceae; genus Mycobacterium; species Mycobacterium sp. TH-M82. Next base: position 2,532 of record NZ_JBYCKY010000382.1, read on the forward strand.
CCGCGAAGAGCAGACGTCCCGCTGTCATCGTCGGGGTGGCTCAGCACGCGACGATGAAGCCCAGCATCATCGGGTGCCGCACCAGCCGATACAACAGCGGGGTACGAAACCCGATATCTGCGTACGGCTGACCACGCCAGGCCAGGTACACCTGCCGCAACCCGGACAGGTCGGAATGGCTGATCATGAATGTCGCCGCCAGCACGGTCGCCCAACCCAGCCAGAACAGCACCTGCGATACGACGTGCGCTGCGGGTGTTGTCACGTTCCACACCACTGCAGGCGTCGTGCGCCATTGCCAATACAGCAGGAACAGCACCAGGCTCGACAGCAGGACGTAGGTGCTGCGTTCGATGGTCTGCGGCACGAACCGCGTCCACCATCGCTTGAAGGCCAGACGTGCCATCACGCTGTGCTGGACGGCGAACAGGCCGAGGAGCAGCACGTCGACCGCTGGTTTGCGTCTGGCTTCGCCGATCGGCGCGGTCATGCCGGCGTCAACACTGCGGGGGACCGCGACGGTGCCCACGAAGCCGATCGCATACGGGAAAGCGGCCAGAAAAATCACGTAGCTCACGGCGCCGTAACCGATCGTCAGAATTCCCTTCACGCATCCACCGCCTTGTCATGCGTTTCACACCGCGTCGGCAGACCGTCAGGTCATCGCCTCGACCGTCGCGAGACTCGGTTCGAAGCCATACGATGCCCCGGCCACCTCACGACGTCGGCATCGGAAACCCGTGCCGAGAACAAACCCCTCGCGTGCGCCTTCAGGAGTACCGATGCACGGCAACCATTTACCCGTGCAGGCGGCCGTCGTGGTAGGCCGGGGACGCCGCTGCATCATGCGCAGCCTTTGTCGATTACCTCAAGCATGACTCGGCGCTTTGACGGCTGGCGCTACGGAGGGGGTGACCACACGCCGTCGCTTGTCGGTGGCCACCCGCTTCACGATCTTCGGGCGCAACAGCCGAGCGGGTGGATCGACGAGGTTCATCACCCGGAAGAATCCCTCGGTGACCACCGGGTCGGATTCCGCGGCGGTGAGTAGCCGGCCGGTGTACCAGTTCGCCAACCGGGTGCGCACCGAACGCCGCCCCTGAACCTGCGGGACCGCCAGATCAGCACCCGAGGCCATCTGCCACGCCGCGCCGACCGGCTTGGCCGCTGCCCGGAAGAACCGCCGACCCAAGTCACGGTCCCCCTCAGACAGACAGTCGCGCAATACGATCGCCTCCAGCGCGGCCACCGACATGCCCTGCCCATAGACAGGGTTGAAGCTGCACATCGCGTCACCGAACACCAGCAACCCCGCCGGGAAACGGAGCATCTTGTCGTAGCGGCGTCGCAGGCTGGCCGGATAGCGGTAGCGAGACACCTGCGTCAGGGGTGCGGCGGCTTCGAGCCCGGCCAACATGGGTGGTGGGGCGAACTCCGCGGCGTAGCGGATCATCGCGGTCCGGTCGGTGGGCGGTTCGTGCCCGACCAGCCCGGCCAGGGTCACCATCCAGGTGTCGTTCTCACACGCGAAGAGCGCCCCGCCGGTCGGGCGTTCCGGCACCGGCCCGACGAGGATCAATTTCTCGGTGAGCGTGCCCGGTGGCACGCTCACCAGCTGGCTGGCGTAGGCCACCTCGGCCACAATGAAGTCCTCCATCGGACGGCCATAACCGAGCGCATCGAGGAATGCCGGTGTACGCCCAGCCTGGCCCATCGCATCGACCACCAGGTCGGCGGTCAGCTCTCGTTCGTGGCGGGTGTCACGGTTGGCCACGCGGACGCCGGTGACCCGATCCGGCACAGCCGCGACCAGCTTCACAACATCATGGTCATCCAGAACCGTCACGTTGCCGATGGCCCACACCCGCCGGCGGACGTGGGCCTCCAGAAACGGCCGACTAGCGAGATAGGACGTCATCGGCTTGGCGAACGAGCATGACCGGTTGAGGTCATGTCCGTTGAAACGCAGCCAGATCCGCGACAGGTCACCGTCATCAACGACGTTCGCCCCAGCCGCGGCCAGCTCGTCGAGGATTCCGGGAAAGAGCTGACCCAAGACCTCCGAGCCGCTACCCAATAGGCCGTGGACATGCCGCCCCTGTGGAACCCCACGTCGCTGCGCAGGCCCGCCGGGCAACTCATCGCGCTCGACCACCGTGACGGCGTCATAAAAGTCGGCGAGCGCCCGAGCGGCGAGCAGTCCGCCCATGCTGGCGCCCAGCACGACGGCGTGCTCACCGACCCGACTCACGTTGACGCCTCCACGACAGCGCCCGGCAACCCTTGCCGGGCCCACCCAAGGATCTGATCGGCGAGCTCGAATCGCCTAGAGTAGACGGCTACCCTAATTTCCCGCGGCGCGGGCTACCGGGCGCGGGGGTGAGCCCCGGCCCACACCTCACGCAGCGCGTGCACGGTGACCAGGGTGTAGATCTGGGTCGTCGTCACCGAGGCGTGGCCCAGCAGCTCCTGCACCACCCGGACGTCGGCGCCGCCGTCGAGCAGATGGGTGGCAAACGAGTGTCGCAGCGTGTGCGGCGACACCTTCGCGGGGATGCCGGCAGCTTCGGCCGCATCGTGCAGCACCTGCCACGCACTCTGGCGCGACAGGCGCCCGCCGCGCGCGTTGAGGAAGACCGCCGGCGTTCCACGGCCCCGGCGGGCCAGGTCCGGACGCCCGCGCACCAGGTAGGCGTCCAGCGCCGCGACCGCGGGCCGCCCAATCGGGACCAGCCGCTGCTTTCCGCCCTTGCCGCGCAGCAGCACCGACCGGTCCCGGGCGTCGATGTCGTCGAGGTCGAGCCCGACGGCTTCGGAGATCCGCGATCCGGTGGAGTACAACAGCTCCAGCAGCGCACGATTGCGCAGTGTTCGCGGGCCGTCCGACGGGCTGTCCCCGCCCGCGCCCGCCAGCAGCGACACCACCTCGTCGACGGTCAGGCTCTTGGGCAGCCTCCGCGATGGCGTCGGTGGCTTCACCCCGCGCGCCACATCCTGCGCGGCCAGCCCTTCGGCGGCGGCGAACCGGTGCAGGCCCCGCACCGCGATCAGTGATCGTGCCGCCGAGACCGCCGACAGCGGAGGCGAGCCGTGGCCCGAATTCGGCTGCCGAAGCACCACCAGGAATTCGCTGACGTCGTTCTCGCTGACCCGGGCAAGGTCGTCCACCCCGCGGGCGGTCAGATGCTCGGCGTAGCGACGCAGGTCCCGGCGGTACGAGCTCAGGGTGTTGGCCGCCACGCCCCGCTCTATCGTCAAATGATCCAGGTAGCCCTGCACTTGGGCTTGAAGCGGTGCCGTCACAGTGGTCATCGCCGGCCCCGTCGTGCGGCGAATGCAGTCGGTTTGTCGACCCACTCCGCGTCCACCGGACGGGGTTGGGCGAATCCCTGTGTGACACTGAAGACTGCCAAAATACCGGCTACTGCAATGGAATTCACAATACCGCCGCTGAAAACCAAACGGACGGCCTCGGCCAACGGATACCACCGCAGCACCAGGTCAGCCTCTTCGTCATGGGCCTCGGGACGCTCCACGTTTCTCAGTCCGGTCGCCAGGTAGACCCGCACCGATTCGTCGCTGAATCCCGGTGTGGAATCCAGATCGACGAGCACCTGCCAGGTGCGAGCCGCCAACCCGGCCTCCTCTTGGAGTTCCCGCGCGGCAGTCAGATGCGATGCCTCGCCGTCTATGTCGAGCAGTCCCGCGGGCAGCTCCCACAGCCGTCGGCCCAGCGGATGGCGGTACTGGTGGATCATCGGGATGTTCAACGCATCGTCTAATGCCACCACGGCCACCGCGCCGAAGTGTTCCACCACCTCTCGCGTCGCGACCTTGCCGCCCGGCATCCGCACCTGGTCGGCGCGCAGTGCGAAAATCTTTCCCTGGTGCAGCAGCTGCGACGACGTGGTCTCGAAGATGTGCTCAGCCACGGGCCGCCGGCTCTTGCACGGAGTCGTGCCGCGATTGTCCGACGGATTGGCCGACCGACTGGCCGACGTCGCCGTCGTGCCGGCTGCCGCTGGCCTGACGTTGAGGTTGACCCTCGGAGTAATGTCCGGGGATCTCGACCGGCAGCCGCTCCGCCGCCTTGTAATCGATCGCGGCGCCGACGAACGCGGCGAACAACGGATGGGGCCGCGTCGGCCGGCTCTTCAACTCCGGGTGGGCCTGGGTGCCGACGATGAACGGGTGGACATCCGGAGGGTATTCGACGAACTCCACCAGATGCCCGTCCGGCGAGGTGCCGGAGAACCTGAGGCCGCTCTCCGCGATTCGCTCCCGGTAGGCGTTGTTGACCTCGTAACGATGCCGGTGCCGTTCGGACACCTCAGTCGATCCGTAGGCTTGTGCCACAATGGAATCCGGGTCGAGCACCGCGGGGTAGGCGCCCAGCCGCATCGTGCCGCCGAGATCGGCGGAACCCGCCACGGCATCTTGCTGGTCGGTCATGGTGGCGATGACGGGATCCGGGGTTTTCGGGTCGAACTCGGCGGAGTTGGCCTCGGTGATACCGATCGACCGGGCGGCGTCGATCACGATGCACTGCAGGCCCAAACACAGTCCCAGTACCGGTAATCCGCTGATCCGGGCGTAGGCGACAGCGCCGATTTTGCCCTCGATGCCGCGGATGCCGAACCCGCCGGGAATCAGCACGCCGTGTACACCGCTCAACGCCGCCGCCGCCCCGTCTTCCGTCGCACAACTATCCGATGCCACCCAGTACATCTCGACCTTCGCGTGGTGCCTGAATCCACCGGCGCGCAACGCCTCGGTGACCGACAGGTAGGCGTCGGAGAGGTCGACATACTTGCCCACCAACGCGATTCGCACCGTCTCTTGCGGCTCATGGGCTCGGCGCAAGAGGTCATCCCACTCGGTCCAGTCGACATCTTTGAACGGCAGGTTGAGCCGACGCACCACATAGGCGTCGAGCTCCTCGCGGTGCAACACCTTGGGGATGTCATAGATCGATGGCGCGTCCGGGGTGGAGATCACCCCGTCGATGTCGACGTCACACATCAACGCGATCTTGTTCTTCAACGATTCGGGGACGTCGCGATCGCAGCGCAGGATCAACGCGTCCGGAGCGATGCCGATGCTGCGCAACGCGGCCACCGAGTGTTGCGTCGGCTTGGTTTTGAGCTCACCGGACGGCGCCAGATACGGGACCAGCGACACGTGCAGGAAGAACACATTCTCCCTACCGAGGTCGTGGCGGATCTGCCGCGCAGCTTCTAAGAACGGCTGCGACTCGATATCGCCCACGGTGCCGCCAATTTCGGTGATGACAACATCCGGACGGATGTCGTCGGAATCGGACTCGGCCATAGCGAGGATGCGGTTTTTGATCTCGTCGGTGATATGCGGGATCACCTGCACCGTGTCGCCGAGGTACTCACCTCGTCGTTCCTTGGCGATCACCGTCGAATACACTTGCCCGGTAGTAACGTTCGCCGATCCGGACAGGTTCCGGTCGAGAAAGCGCTCATAGTGTCCGACGTCGAGATCGGTCTCGGCGCCGTCTTCGGTGACGAAGACCTCGCCGTGCTGGAACGGATTCATGGTTCCCGGGTCGACGTTGAGGTACGGGTCGAGTTTCTGCATCGTCACCTGGAGCCCGCGCGCGGTCAGCAACTGACCCAGGCTGCTGGCGGTGAGCCCCTTGCCCAGTGAGGAGGCGACGCCGCCGGTGACGAAGAGGTGCTTGGTGGCGATCTGGGGGTGCTTTCGCAAAGCTGGCAACAGCAACCTCCGTGACGGCCGGACAAGACGGGAGCAGGGTGGTGGCCTGCCGACCCACGGAATCTCACCCTAACACCGCGACCGCGGCGCGCCCGCTGACACGCCCTACTGCGCCACGGTGATCGAGTGGGCACCGTGGCCGGTGCCGTACTGGCCGGGGTGACCACCGGTGATCAGGCTTATCACCGCCATGACGACGGTGATCCGGCCGGATTCGGTGTCGACGTCGTCGATGGTGCTCAGCGCTCCGGCCAGGCCGGCGTCGGCGCGGGCCACCGAGACGGCGGCGGTTCCGAACGCGCAGCCGTCCCGGCCGGCCAACACCGTCGCCGAGCCGTGCGGGGCCAGCGCCGCGGCGAACCGGGCCACGCTGGCACCCTGGTTTCCGGCGTCGTCGCCAAGGGGCCCGCCGGTGATCACCACCGCTGCGTTCGCCGCACCGATGTGCTGGTCTGGGTAGGTCAAAAACCCGGTGTCGCGCAGCGCAGCCAGCACGGTGTCCCGCGCGGCGTCGTCGGCCGGCGGAACCGCGGGATCGGAGTTGATCAGCAGCGCGATCCCGAGCAGATCGCCGGCCTGCGATCCCTGGTCGACCAGCTTGGTGCTCAGCTGGGCACCGGCCGGCACGATCGACGACTCGACCACCGAGCGCAACTTCTCCGCCGCGTCGGCGTCGACGAACTGCTGGGTCAGCGTTATCGTTGCGGTGATGGCGCCCCGGGCCTGGCCGACGAGGTGCGTAACCGCATCGACATCGTCGTCGTGCGCATCCGGGGTGCGGAAGACCACCACCGACTTCTCGGCCAACCCGTCGCGTAGGATACGACCGGCCACCGCCGCATCGAAGTCGTTTGCAGCTCTAAGCTTTTCGTTGAGCACATTCTCCTGATGGTGAAGCGCATCGATCTGGCCGCGCAGATCCCGCTTCTCCTCATGCAGCCCCGACTGCAGGGGGCCGGAGAGCAGGCCGGAGCCCAGCACGATGCCGACCGCCAACGCCAGGAACACCGCGGCAAGCGAAATCGCGTGGTGGCGAGGCGAGATCACGACCCTATGTCACCCAGCCCTGCACCCACAGCGAGAATCGGTTCCAGTAGTCGACAACCCAGTGCAGCACTGCGGTGTCGGTGCGCGACACCCACAGCGCGACGACAATGGCGACCAGCATCGTCAGTACCAGCAGGGCGATGGCGCCACCCGAGATGCGGTTGCGGTACAGGGTGGCAACCGCGTGAGAGTCCACCAGTTTCTCGCCGACCTTGAGCCGGGTCAAAAACATCGACGGCGTGCTCTGCTGGCGGGTCCGGTCGAAGAACGTCTCGATGCCTGCGGTGTGGCCGACGGTGACCAGCAACGCCGCACCGTGATGGTCGACCAGCAGCAGCGCCAGGTCCATCGCCGACCCGGCTGCCGGAAAGGTCATCGCGCCCACCCCGAGGTCCTGGATGCGTTCCAGGCCCGGCGCGTGCCCGTCGGCGTCGGCGGGCAGCACCACGTGGGCACCGCACCTGAGCACGTCAGTGCTGAGCTGTCCCGGGTCGCCGACGATGAGTTGCGGACGATATCCCGCTTTGTGCAACACGTCGGCACCGGCTCCGACCCCGATCAACACCGGCCGGTACTCCTTGATGAACGGCTTGAGTCCTTTCAGGTCGTCGGCGGCATGCTCCTCGCCGGCGACCAATACCACATGCCGGCCACGCAGGTCGACATCGATGTCAGGGATCCCGACCCCGTCGATCAGCAGTGGGCTCTCGCTGCGGATGAACTCGATGGTGTTGCCGGCGAACGCCTCCAGATGGGCGACCAGGCCGCTTTTGGCGTCATGCATCTTCTCGGCGATCTCGAGGTCGGTTCGCTCGATGCCCAGAGCCAGCCGTCGGTCACCGGCGTAGACGCCGCCCTCATGCAGCCGGACTTTGGCGCCGTCCTTGATCTTCTTGAAGACGGTCGGCCCAGCGTCGTCGATCAGCGTGATGCCGTTGCCGACCAGCACCTCCGGACCGAGATTGGGGTAGCGCCCGGAGATCGACGACGACGCGTTGA
>NZ_JBYCKY010000383.1:0-7198 GCF_057473605.1 Mycobacterium sp. TH-M82
TGTAGAGCAGCAGCGTGTTGATGATCGCATTGCCGTAGGCGTCGCCCTGTGAATACCCGCGCTCGTGCAGGGTGTGCATCTCGTCGAAGAAAACCGCTCCACCGAGAGCGCTTTCGAGCAACTCCTCGGTGTTCTTCTCCGCATCGGCCATATAGCGCCCCAGCAGTTTGGCCCGGTTGGTCTCCACCACCAGGGGTTTGCGCAGCACCGTCAGCCCGCACAGCTGCTTGGTGAATGCGCGTGCCACCGATGTCTTCCCGGTGCCGGGCGGACCCAGCAGCAGGCTGTGCCGCGAAGTCACCGGAACCGGCAGCCCCATTTTGGCCCGGGCCAAATTCACCTTGGTGGTGGATTTGATGAGCTTGATCTCTCGTTTGGCCTGCTCCATGCCGAGCATCGCACCCAGCTCGGCGTCGCCTTCGGCCAGGTACTTCGCAGCCGCCTCGGCGTGTCGGGCGGCTTCGGTCTGCTCGCGGGTCGGTGCGCTGTCCGGATCCCACGGATCTGTGCGTGCCTCAATGGTTTCCGGATCGGTCAGCACCAATCGGTAGTCGGGATTGTCCAGCGCTTGGCGGGCCGGGGCGAACTTCGCATCACGGGAATACACCCGGCGCAGCAGCTCGACGGCCTCCTCTTCACGGCCGAGGTGACGCAAGCACATGCCCTGGGTGTACAGCGCGATATTTGCCGCGCCCGGCACCCGGTCACCTTCGATGGCTTCCTGGGCACGGTGGCAAGCCTCCTCGAACACACCGAGTGAGGCCAGCGCGGTGGTAGCCATCGCCGCGGCCGCGGCCTTGAGCTCGGCCTGGCGCCACGGCGTCGCCGCCGGGAATTGCTTCAGCACGTCCGGCCAGCGGCGGGTGCGGAAATACAACAGACCCCGCACATAGCTGACCAACTCGGCCTCGAAGGGGTTTCGGGGTTCGATGGTGTCCAGCAGCTGCGCAGCCTCCTCAGGCCGCTTCGCCTCGGCCAGGGTGGCGGCGTAGGCGGCGGCCAGTGATTCCACGCTGGTGATCACCAGTCGCAAGAACATCCCATCGGACGCCTCTGGGCGAAACTCCGCGTCGGTGATGGCCAGCCGCCGTGTCTCCCACCCGAATGTCCGGACCGCCGCCCAAGCGCCCGCCAACACGTCGATGCCCCGGTCACCGGCCAGCACCCGGCCCAGCCAGGCATCGCACATCCCCGGATCGATCGCGGTGGCAGAGGTGAACATCTGCAGCGCGGCCTGCGGGTTGTGGCTCGGTTGTAACCCGTTGACCGAGATACCCGAAGCCAGCATGCCGGCGACCACCGCATCGCGGGCATGCGTCACGGCAGTCTGCGAACTGGTCACAGTGCCGCTCCGACCGGGACCGCCGGCTGTTGCGCCGCCGAATCCACCGACACGACAAGCTGTTCGCCGGCTTGCAACTCCCGAACCGGCACCACCGGTGTCAGGCGCCGCGCCGGCGCCGGCAGGCTGGTGTGAACGGCGGTCAGCTGGCGACCGGTAAGCCGGTTCAGTCCAGCTCGGACATCCTTGGGCAACCGGCCGTCGCCGTGGTATCGCACCAGCACCGATACCTCCGTCCGGCGGTGTGCGCCAGCAAGTCGGACCGTCACCACGGTGGCGTTGATCTCTGGGGTCTCCGGTAGCCACAACCTATCCAGGTTCTCCGAGGTGATGTCCCGCGGTGACATCCAGAAGCTGGTGACATACCCTTTGGCCTGACTTTGCTTCAGGCGTCGCCGACGCGGCCGGACCCCCGCTGGTTGCAAACCGGCCAACACGGCGGTGTCGACACCGGCGAACTCCGCTGCGGTCAACGCGCGGGCAGTGATCTGCCTCCCGTCGAGGACGTTCACCAACCGCTCGGTGGCTGCCCCCAGTGTGGCGGCCACCGAATCGCGAGCCGCCACAGCCGCGACGTTGCGCTGTGGGTCCATCCGCAACACCAGCCAGGTGTTGCGGTGGCCTGGACCGGACGTCGCGGACGCGTGCTCATCCGAGCCTTCCGGGTCGGCCGCCGCAGTGTCCTGATCGTGGTCCAGGTCATCCCCGCGGGTACCCACCGTCACGATGTCGATGCCGTCGAGGCGCACATCGAACTGGCGCAATCGGTCGGCAACCAGGTCCACCGGCAACGCGACCGTCGACGCGGCTCCGCGGTGATGGCGGCCGGACGGCGTCGCCGGCGGCGCACTCACCGCGATCACCGCGACCAATCGACCCTGGTATTCGCGGATGCCGACCGGTGCGCGGCCATAGCGCCGATGGTCGTCGATCCCCGACGTACATCCCGCGGTCAACATCGTCTCCGGGTCGGCGAACCGGTCGAGCACCCGCGCGCCCAGCGCCGAGACGAGCGCGACCCGGCCGTAGGTGACCAGCGCAGTGATCGTCGTCAGCACCGCGATCCCGACGCCCGACCACCACACGTAGCTGGCGGCGCGCGGGTCACCAGGCCAATGTCCGGCCAGCGCCAACACTGCGACATCGATGAGAAACACCGCGGTGACCCGCAGCCACGACAGGCTCAGGCCGACAGCGCGCTGCGCCTTCATCGCCGCCTCGCTGCTCGCCGCATCGCCGCCCCGCCGAGTATCACGCCACCCGTGAGCAGGGCAACCAGCAATCCCGCTCCGGCCACCCAGACCGGTGTCATGTCACGCTCTGGCGGGATCGGCGGAACCGAAAGCGGCCTGGACAACCGTTCCGGTGGGACGACCGGGCCGTCGGGGACATCCCACGTCAGCGCCGCGACGGGGTCGACGACGCCATAACCGATTTGGTTGTCCACTCCGCGAGCTGGCGGGCGGGCGGTGCGAGTCAACCGGTTGATGATCTGATGTGCCGATAACTGCGGGTACTTCGCGCGAACCAGTGCGGTCACCCCGGAGACGATGGCGGCCGAGAAGCCGGTACCGGACGGGGCCAATAACGTATTGTCCGGTCCGTCAACCGCATTCATCAATCCGTCATCCCGGGCCGAGAGGCCTTCGATGTCGGTTCCGGGCGCGGCGATCGAAACCCAGGGGCCGGCCACGCTTGTTTTGGTCAGCGCCGCGCCGGCGGAGTCCACCGCCCCCACTGCCAGCACGTAATCGTCGAACCAGTCCGGAGTCACCACCGTGTTCACGTCGTTCCAATCCCGGGGATCGTTGGGCTGCAACGGGTCGTAGATCGGATTCTGTTTGCAGTCGCGTTGACCGGTGTCGCCGGCGGCGGCAACGATGACCGCGTCCTTGTCGACCGCGGCGTAGTGGACCGCCGCACCCAGGTCCGGCTGGTCGATGATGGTGCGCGCGCTCATGCACACAACCTGGGAGATGTTGATCACCGACGCTCCCAAGTTGGCGGCGTGCACGATCGCCCGCGCCAACGTCCGGATCTCGTCCATCTTCTCGCGGGCCTGCGGGTCCTGCCGATCGGCGAACGGCTCCTTCGGGCCGAATGCCTTGCTGGACTGGCGGATCGAGATCAGTTCCACATCGGGTGCCACACCGCTGAACGCATCCGGCGCCGACCCCGCAGGCGGCGGTGCGCTCGGTGCCGCAGATCCCAGTGGCGAGCCGATCGGCACCACTCGCGCGCCGCCCGCATAGCCGGCCGCTTTCCCAACTTTCGCCCCGGGCGCCGCACCGCCGCTCTCGGTGACGCCGGCTGACGGGGCCCCCGCCTGGGGAGCCGGCCCCGGCAGCGGTCCTCTGGGTCCTTCAGGAGCCGGCTCCGGCGGCGCCCAGGGAGGTGCCTCGGGGGGTGCCCCGGTGCCCTCCTCGGGGGACGCTGGCGGCAGAGGTGGTGGCTGCACGATGATCGTTGTCTGCGGCACAGGCGGCGTCGGTGTCGGCTCTGTGGTGGGAACGGATGGCGGGCGGCGGGTCTGGCGCGGAGGGGGCAGTGGGGCAACGGCGCTGTCCGGGGCGGCGGCGATCAGCGACGCCACCAGCGTGCCGTGGGCATCGCAATCGGATAGGCCGTCACCACCGGCCATCACATAGTCGCCGCCGCCGACCAGGTTCGGCAACCGGGGGTGCGGGGTCACGCCGGTGTCGATGACGGCGACCCGCACCCCGGCACCGCGGCCGAATCGCCATGCCTCCGGCAGGTTGAGCATGTCCAAGAATTTCGGTTGCACCCGAAAGTCGGTTCCTGGGAACACCCCGACCTCGGTGCAATACGCGGTCTGCCGCATCGTCTGTTCCGGGCCGGGGGCGCCGTCCGGCGGCAGGGCGGCCGGATCGATCGACGGGCGATCGATCGCGGCGGCGGGGGCCGGCACCAACAGGTCCGCCAGCGAGCCGCAGGCCACGATGATCGCCACGGCTGCCGCTGCGCTGGTGCGTCTGCACCTGCGGCTCAGCGAGCCGCTAGCGGTACCGGATCGCTTCATAGGCGTTCATCAACCACAGTGTCAGTGGGAACAACGGCATCAGGCACAGGTATTCGATCCATTCCACGAATTTGCGGAACAGCGGGCTGTAGACGGTGTTGGGTACCACCGCCGCGGCGATCAGCCCGGCAGTCGGCAGCAGCACCAGGACGACTACTCCGGCCGTCAGCGCCGCGGGCGACCACAACTGCACCACGTAGCGCACCACCACGGCGGCGACGATGAACAAGCCGGTCACCGTCACCGTCACCGCCTGCCAGCGGTCCATGAAGGAGCGGCCCCGCAACACCAGGAATCCGGCTGTGAAGCCGGCCAGCAGCAGTGCCAGCCACGATTTGTCTGCATGGGGATCGCACAACCCGGTGACGCACGCCACCACCAGCACACCCAATCCGGCGAGCAGACCCGATAGGAACGATCTGGCCCGCTCGGCACGCAGCACCACTCCGCGCACCGACTCGGGCCCCTCCAGTACGGGCGGGCCGTCCTCGTCCTGCCTCACCGTGGTCGGCAGGTCGGGACGGGCCTCGAACACCCAGCGACTGGTGGCGGACGGGAACACCGGCAGCCTGATGCCGGCCAGCCACCGGGACAGCGAAGCGGCGCCGTGGTAGCCGAGCACGCAGGCCAGCAAGGTGCACCCCAGCAGCGTCACCACACTGGTCATAGCCAGCATCCGCAGGACGCCCATGACCGCCACTGCGCCACTGATGGTGGTGATGGCGGTGTAGGTCGCCAACTGCCGGCCGGTGAGCCGGATGATCAGTGGCGCGGTGATGCCGGCCACGCCGAAACCCAGGGCGGCGTGCGGCGCGCCGACCGGGCCGGGTACCGCCGCTGCCGCCGCGACCACCAGTGGCGCCAGCCCGCTGTACACGAGGATGTCACCGACCTGTCGCCCGGCCACAGAGTGCGACTGCGCCAGTATCAGCGCAGCCGCGGTCAGCACCAGGACCGCGAGCCCCGCGCCGTAGCCGGCCGTCAGCCAGGTGTCGTGGCGGTAACGCCAGGCGCCGAGCAGCCCGGCGGCCAGCAGCACCCCCACCGAGAGCGTCGCCACGCCGACCTGCATCGCGGTCGCCGCATCGATCCTGGCGAACCGTTTAGCCAGATTGACCGACACCGCGGTCGAAATGTGTTCGATCACCGGGGATCTGCGCTCGCGGTCTTCGACAAACCGCAGCCACAACCGGTCGCCGTCGTAGACGTCCTGTTCGGTCAACGACTGCGTCGGGCGCAGCGCCGTGCCGTCGACCAGACACAGCACCCAACGGCCGCGCCCGTCGGCTTTCAGTTCCGGCTCCTCCAGTTCCCGCAGTCGGTTGTTGACCACCTTCAGCAGCGGATCGATCATCACCGACACCGGTGCTTCCGCGTCCAGCAGCATGCCGATCTGTACGGAGCCACCGGCCATGATGCCGACTGTCGTCGCCCGGGGTGACGATACTGCGACGTCGGTGCCGGATTGTGCCGCTTCGACTACCGAAGTCACCGCACCATCACCCCGACCGAGAATGTTTCACCCATATCTACCGCCTCGTGATTTGTGGCCTGTGACGTTATCCAATTCTAAAGGTAAATAGCGATATCTGCACCACACCAAGGTACTTCAGGTAAAGCGTTGACATGTCATACTTTTCGAGCTGACAGGCTAAACTCTGCGATGCGTTTTCCACGCGCCGTAGGGCAGGGTGTCCAGGACGGTCTTGACGCCCACCTGCACCAGCTGCGGGGTGGCCGGGCAGATCGCCATCCATGCCTCGCCGGAACCCGCGGTGCGCGCTTGCTGGTACATGGCGATGCGCCCGCCGGATCCGTCTTTCAAAGACAGCACCGAGGCGCTCGGCCCCTTGGCGTCGTCGCGGTACTGGCGCGCATACACGGCCGCTTCGGCGGCGGGGTCCGACAGCGCCTGCCCCAGCGCGGCCACGGTGGCTGCGCTGATGCCCATTCGGCGCAGGTCACCGCCGGAGAACACGTTGAAGCCGGATTCCTGCCAGGTCTGGGTGACTTCCAGCATCTCCTCCATCGGCACATTGACCGCGGTGATCGCAGCAGGATCGGCGTGGTGGATGGACTCCAGGCCGTCGATCACCAGCGCGGCGACCGATGAGGCATCCGTTACCGACACGTCGTCGACGGTGATGTCGCTGCCGACCCGCACCGCCGACACCCAGTGCTCACCCCGGCGGGCAAGCAGAACCCGGAACTCGTTGTCGGGGATGTCGCGTGAGCCGGGCGGCTGATCCTCGTCGTCGATGACGCCGTACAACAGCTTGCCCAGCGACAGCAGCGCAACCACCTCCATATCGGGGGCGGCCAGGACTCTCATACGGTTTGCGACCTGCTCGTTGACCGTGTCTCCGTCGACGATGCCATGTTCACGCATCACCGCCATGCCCGGATGCTCTGCCAACCACTCGTTCGAATCAGTGGAGACGTATGGCCTGCACCGCAGCTCGGGTGCAACATGGCGAATGTCCAGCAACGCCTGCAGCATCCAGAAGCCCTCGACGTTGACGGTGATGTCGGTGCGGGTGGTCGGATCCATCGCTGCCCTTCTCTATCGCTACTGGTGCAGTTCGCTGTTGAAGCCACCGGAACTGAGCTATTACAGCACGCGACGGCACACCGGGTGGGTCGGTGTGCCGTCGCGCTGTGGGTGGTCGGCTAGATCCAGCTGGAGCCGACGGCGGAGTCGGTAGAAGCCATGTTGTTGCCCGCCGATTGCACCTTCTGCCCGTGGGCGTTGGCCTGCTCATAGATCACCTGGAAGTTACGCCCCAACGCCGTGACGAACTCCTGGCAAGCCACCG
>NZ_JBYCKY010000384.1:0-4428 GCF_057473605.1 Mycobacterium sp. TH-M82
TGCCCGACGTCGATGAGGTGCTTCAGGTAGTCGGCGTTGGCGGCGGTGCGCGGATTGGGCTTGGACCAGCTCTGGTAGCAGGCCCGGCCGGCGAACTCGGTGAGTGCCTGACCGCCGTCGGTGTCGGTGTCCCACGGCACGTCCGGTGGCGGAACGAACTCGGTTCTGGCGATCAGCTGCACCCGCAGTGCTGCGGTCTGGGCCACGACGCTCACCTTAAGGTTGTCGGTGCGCCGTCAGCTCACCGGCACTTTCGCGGCGATCTGTTTGGCGATGTTGACGGCGGTGTCCCTCGGGTCCGCGCTGCACGTATTGACGTCGACGACGACGTTGTTCCGCGCGGCCAGCGCCCGGCCACAGGCCCAGCCCTGCTTCCCGGCGTTCTCCTGCGTTGCCGTGACACTCAGGACGCCATCGGTGTTGGATATCGGTCCCGCGGTCCACTGCGAACCGCTCTGAATATGGCGGTATTCGTGGCAAGCCGGCCACTGTTTAGCGGAGGCGTCGAAGAAAGCGATAGCTCGTTTGGCGGTGGGAAACAATACCACGGCCTGATCGACGTAATGGGCGAAATCGTTGCCCTCGCTAAGAGTTTGCTCACGAACCGCGGTGTAGCCACTGTCGGCATAGACTGCGGTTTGCGCCGCGCCGTCGATGGCCAGGCACTCCCTCGGCTCCATCGTGGCGCTGTCGTCCGACAGCGCATCGTGCTTTCGTGTGATCGTCATGTCGGTTGCCTCCATGACGGGGTTGACCTGCTCGGGAGTGAGTAGCAACCCCTTGAGCGCGTCTTCTGCGACGGGAGGCGCGGTGGTGGTGGTGGTCGTGGTCGTGGTCGTGGTGGTCTTCCTCGAGCTGCTGCGGTGTCGATGGCTGCCGTGGCCGCATCCGGCTATGAGAATGCCGATGACGACAACCACGGCGAATATGGCCGTCAAACGGCGCATGTGCGCACCCCCATTCCCGCCGTAACCACAATCGATCAACGCGCTGCCTCGACCGCGGTGCTTTTCGAAATTCGGACAGCACTGAGCGTACCGCGATCCGCGACGGCGATCCGGCGAGTCTGCGCCGCGGTGAACGTCGTCATTACCGACGGTAGGTGCAGAATCGGTAGCGCAAACCCGCTCCGCTGGAGAGCCACCCTTCCGCTGTGCCCTGCCACTGGCGACCGAGCACCGGGGCAAGCGCGTCACCGTCTCGGCGAGGCAGGTCGATGTCGACCTCGGTCACTTCACAACGGGTGGCCAGCGGCAGCGCCAGCGCGTAGATCTGCCCACCGCCGATCACCCACGCCTGCTCGCCGGCGAGCACGTCGTCGAGCGTGCTGACCACCCGTGCTCCGGCTGCGTGATAGCCGGCCTGCCGGGTCAGCACCACATTGGCCCGGCCGGGCAGCGGGCGCACGCTTTCCGGCAGCGATTCCCAGGTCAGCCGGCCCATCACCACGGTGTGACCCAGGGTGAGCTGTTTGAAATGAGCCTGATCCTCCGGCAGCCGCCACGGGATTCCGCCAGCCCGGCCGATGACCCCGGAGGTGGACTGAGCCCAGATCAGGCACAGAGCCGTCATACCGCGACGGGCGCCTTGATCACCGGGTGCGGGCGGTAGTCTCGGATCTCGATGTCGTCGTAGCGATAGTCGAAGATCGAATCACGGTGTGCCAGCATCAGATGCGGATACGGCCGGGGGTCGCGGGACAGCTGCTTCCTGACCTGGTCGATGTGGTTGTCGTAGATGTGGCAGTCACCACCGGTCCAGACGAACTCGCCGACGCCCAGACCGGATTGCGCGGCCATCATGTGGGTCAGCAACGCGTAGCCGGCGATGTTGAACGGCACGCCCAGGAACAGGTCCGCGCTGCGCTGGTAGAGCTGGCAGCTGAGCTTGCCGTCGGCGACGTAAAACTGGAACAGCAGGTGGCACGGCGGCAGCGCCATCTGAGGTATCTCACCGACGTTCCACGCCGAGACGATGATGCGCCGAGAGTCGGGATCGGTGCGCAGCAGGTGCACCGCGCCCGCGATCTGGTCGACGTGCTCACCGGACGGGGTCGGCCACGACCGCCACTGCACACCGTAGATCGGGCCGAGATCACCGGCCGCCGAAGCCCATTCATCCCAGATGGTGACACCGTGCTCATGCAGCCAGCCGATGTTGGAGTCACCGCGCAAAAACCACAGCAGCTCGTAGATCACCGACTTGAGGTGCACCTTCTTGGTGGTGATCAGCGGAAAGCCCGCCGACAGGTCGTAGCGCATCTGCTGGCCGAACATGCTGCGCGTGCCGGTGCCGGTGCGGTCGGCCTTGTGGGTGCCGTGTTGCAGTACCAGACGCAGCAGGTCTTCGTAGGGGGTGGCGATCGGCACGCCGCCCAGCCTACGTCGCAAAGCACGGAGTACAACGGAAGCCATGCCTACCGTCACCGACACCATCGCTACCCCCGACGGCACTTGCCCCGCGCGCCTGTTCACCCCCGACGGCTCGGGCCCGTGGGCGGGGGTGGTGATGTATCCCGACGCGGGCGGGGCGCGGGACACTTTTTACCAGATGGCGGCCAAACTGGCCGGTTTCGGGTACGCGGTGCTGCTGCCCGACGTGTACTACCGGCACGGCAAATGGGCGCCTTTCGACATGGCGACCGCGTTCGGCGATCCCAAAGAGCACGGCCGCCTGATGGCGATGCTCGCCAGCATCACCACTGACATGATGGCGGCCGACGCCGGGGCGTTCTTCGACTACCTGGCTGGCCGTCCCGAGGTGCGCGGGGAACGCTTCGGCGTCTGCGGATACTGCATGGGCGGGCGCACGTCATTGGTGGTGGCCGGGCGTCAGCCGGACCGGGTGGCCGCCGCGGCGTCCTTTCACGGCGGCGGGCTGGCCACCGACAAGCCGGACAGCCCACACCTTCTGGCCGGAAAGATCCGGGCCGCGGTCTATGTGGCCGGCGCCCGCAACGACGGTTCCTTCACCAAGCAGCAGGCCACGATGCTGGAGGATGCGCTGACCGCGGCCGGCGTGGAGCACACCATCGAGACCTACGCGGGCGAGCATGGGTTCGCCGTGCCGGACCACCCGGCGTATGACGCCGACGCCGCCGAGCGGCACTGGGCGGCGATGCGGAGCTTCTTCGCCGCCAAGCTGGCGGGGTAGATCTCCGGTTCGCCGCAACCTCCTCTCACTCACGATGCCGGCAGGTCCACCAGCTCGGCCAGCCGGGCGCGATGGCGGTAGCCGGTGCCGAACGCCAGCTGATCGCTCTTGGCCCGCTTCAGATACAGATGGGCGGGATATTCCCAGGTCATCCCGATGCCGCCGTGCAGCTGGATGCACTCCTCGGCGGCGTGCACGGCCACGTCGCCGCAGTAGGCGGCCGCGACGGCCGTGGCGATGGCTGCGTCGGCGTCGCCGCGCGCGCAGGTGTCGGCGGCGTATCTGGCCGCAGCCGCCGCCGAGCCGACCTGCAGCCATAGATCCACCACCCGGTGCTTGACCGCCTGATACGAGCCGATCAGACGGCCGAACTGCTTGCGCTGCTTGACGTAGGCCAGGGTGGTGTCGCAGCACCACTGCGCGACCCCGAGCTGCTCGGATGCCAGCAGCGCCGCACCCGTCTGCAAAGCCACACCCAGCGCAGCCTGAGCGGGCCCGCTACCCACCCGAGAGGACGCCGCACCCGAAAACCGCACATCGGCAAGGGGCCTGGTCATGTCCAGGCTCAGCACCGGCGACAGCTCGACCTCCGCCGCGGCCGACGAAACAGTGTGCAGCTCAAGACCGTCCGCCCCGGCCGCCGGCACCACCAGCACGTCGGCAACGCCCGCACCGGCGACACTGGTCACCCCGCCGGTCAGACCGTCGGCGCCGGCGCGTACACCGGTGACCGGATCGCCGGGCGCGGTGCACAACGGCACCGCCAGCGCCGCAGTACGCTCCCCTGTCGCCAGCGCCGCAACGGTTTCGATGTCGCCGGCCGCCAGCAGCGCCACCGTGGCAAGCACGGCGCTGGACAAAAACGGCACCGGCGCGACCGCCCGGCCGATCTCCTCGCACACCACGGCGGCCTCGCGGGCACCCGCCCCGGCACCGCCGAGTGACTCCGGCACCAACAGGCCGGCCACCCCCAGGTCGGTGGCCAGCGTGCGCCACACCCCGGAAAAGTCCGGCGGCTGCGGATCATACAGACCGGCAACCGCCTCCGGCGAGCAGCTGTCGGCCAGCAAGCGTCGCACGCTGTCGCGCAGGGCTTCCTCGGTGTCGGAGTACAGCAGATCTCCGGTGTTCGACGAAGTGCTCATCGAGCCAGATCCTTCCAGGCGACGTCCTTGTCGACACGGTGTTCTCCGGGCAGGCCGAGTATCCGCTCGGCGATGGTGTTGCGCAGGATCTCCGAGGTGCCGCCCTCGATCGAGTTGCCTTTCGCTCGCA
>NZ_JBYCKY010000385.1:0-27579 GCF_057473605.1 Mycobacterium sp. TH-M82
CGTCGTTGGCCTTCGACAGCTGCCCGGGAACGTCGGCCGCCGGGATGGTGGTCATGTTGGGGTGTTCCCAGGTGTGGTTGCCGATCTCCATGCCCGCGTCGGCGATGCGTTTGGCGCCGGCCGGATTGGCCGCCACCTTGTTGCCGATCAGGAAGAAGGTGGCCTTGGCATCGTTGTCGGTGAGGATCTTCAGCAGCCGATCGGTGTAGGGGCTGGGGCCGTCGTCGAACGTCAGCGCGACACACTTGACTGCTGCGCAGTCCACCGCCTCGGCGCCGACGCGGCGCACCTGTCCGGTGCAAGCCCCGATCACCAGTACACCGGCCATCGCCGCCAGACCGGCCAGCATGGGCCAGTGCCGCCGTGCATGGCCGTCGGGTCGTCTCGGCACTCTGGCAGCCTACGGCAGCCTCACGACATCACGGCCGGATTGATCTCTTCGAGCATCTCGGTGACCAGCGCGGCGATCGGCGACCGCTCGCTGCGCAGCAAGGTGATGTGCGCAAACAGCGGATGTCCCTTGAGCTTCTCGATCACCGCGGCGACGCCGTCATGGCGGCCGACCCGCAGATTGTCCCGCTGAGCGACGTCGTGGGTGAGCACCACCCGCGATCCGACGCCGAGCCGGGACAGCACGGTCAGCAGCACGTTGCGTTCCAGCGACTGTGCCTCGTCGACGATCACGAAGGAATCATGTAGGGACCGGCCGCGGATGTGGGTCAGCGGCAACACCTCGAGCATGCCACGGGAGAGCACCTCCTCGATCACGGCGGGGCTGGCCAGCCCCTCCAGCGTGTCAAAGACCGCCTGCGCCCACGGCCCCATCTTCTCGCTCTCGCTGCCCGGCAGGTAGCCCAGCTGCTGGCCGCCGACGGCATACAGCGGCCGGAACACCATCACTTTGCGGTGCGTGCGGCGCTCGAGCACGGCCTCCAAGCCCGCGCAGAGCGCCAACGCCGACTTGCCGGTGCCGGCTTTGCCGCCCAGCGACACGATGCCCACCGATTCGTCGAGCAGCAGATCCAGCGCCACTCGCTGCTCAGCGGAGCGCCCGCGCAGGCCGAACGCCTCCCGGTCACCGCGGACCAGTTGAACCCGTTTGGCGGCATTGACCCTGCCCAGCGCGTGCGAGCTTCCGCCGACCAAACGAATACCGGTGTGGCATGGTAGGTTTCGCGTAGCAGCTAAGTCGATCTCACCCTCGGCGAACAGCGTGTCGATGTCCTCGGCGGTGGCCTCGATCTCGTCCATCCCGGACCATCCGGACGTGATGACGTCCTGCGCGTGATACTCGTCGGCGGCCAGCCCCACCGCGGCGGCCTTGACCCGCAACGGAATGTCCTTGCTCACCAGCGTGACCCGTCGGCCCTCGGCCGCGAGGTTGGCGGCACAGCACAGGATACGCGAGTCGTTGTCCTCGGTGCGGAATCCGACGGGCAGCACCGCGGGGTCGCTGTGGTTGAGCTCGACATGCACCGTACCGCCATGTGCTCCAATAGGAATGGGCTGATCGAGTCGACCGTGCTGTAGCCGTAAGTCGTCGAAGATGCGCAGCGCCTGACGAGCGAACCAGCCGAGTTCGTGGTGATGCCGTTTGGCCTCTAGCTCGCCGATCACCACCAAGGGGACGACGACTTCGTGCTCGGCGAACCGGGTGCACGCCCAGGGGTCCGACAGCAGTACCGAGGTGTCCAACACATAGGTCCGGATATCAGGCACCGGCGCTCCCTGGCTTGATGGCCCGCGCGGCCCCGCACGAGCGTTTCGACGGAGACCGCGGCACCAGGACCGGGGCCGGTCCTGTCGTAGTCGCAACGGGTAATGCCGCTTGGACAGCAGAGCGTATGGCTAGCCATCCCTTGCGACGCTACCCCGATCCCCTAGCCGCGAGCGGGCGTGTCCCCGGCCGACACGCCGGGTTATTCGCCGGGGTCGTACACGTTCAGCGGGGCAGAGCCTTAGCCGACGACGAACTGCCGCAGGTCGGGATGTGTGGCCAGCCCCCAGGCGCTGATCCGATCGGAGATCACCCGACGCAGCTCATCGGGCCCGAAAATCCCGGCCTCGGCGATTGCGGCGAGCTTGTCCCGGTAGGGCTCGATGTCGGCGCCGACGACACCGAGTTCTGCGGCGCGGGCGGCGATCGCGGCCACCGTCTCGTCGTGGGTGTAGTCCAGGCAGTGGGCGACCAGGTTGGCGAAGAACTCCTCGTGGCGTTCTTCGTCGCCGGCGATCCGGCCGATCAGACCCTTGAGCACCGGCTCATCGATCTTCTCGGCCAGGTTGCGGCAGAACACCGCGTGCGAACGTTCGAAGAAGGCCATGAACACCAGGGTTTCGACCTGGCTGTAGCGATCGGCGCGGTAGCCCTTCATCACGTGTTCGAGGCGCACGGCTTCGTTGGCGGTCGGGTCGATCTCACGGGTGACCACCAGGTATTCCCGCAGCGCGATCGCATGCAGATGCTCTTCGGCGGTCCAACGGCCGATCCAGCGTCCCCACTTCTCCTCGAGGATGAAGTGCTCGACGAGTTCACGGTGGTAGCCGGCCAGGCTGTCTTTGTCGACGAGCAGCATCTCGCACGCGTCGGTGACCAGCCTGGGCAGCGTCACCTGCGAGGGATCCCAGTCACGCCCGCCGAGGAAGGCGAAGTTCTCACCGTGCTCGAACGGCACGTAGTCGTGGGCGAACCACGGATCCTGGGAATCGAGGTGCCGGATCATGTTCGCGGCGACGACGGGTTCCAGCTCCAGGATCAACGCGTTGGCGACGGGTTTTTCAGCCATGAAAGTTACTGTAACTCAGATTCACACCTTTTTTGCAACCCGACAGTGCCGGGTGTCACTCGCTGTCGACCAGCTTCCAGTTCTCCAGCCCCTCATACAGCGGAAACTCGCGTGCCAGCCGCGTCGCCCGCGCCCGCAACGCGGAGACGTCGGCACCGCTGCCCTGCACCAGTGCGGTGGCAATGATGTCGGCGACCTCGGCGAACTCGGCATCGCCGAACCCACGGGTGGCCAGCGCCGGGGTGCCGATCCGCAGCCCCGAGGTGACCATCGGCGGCCGGGGGTCGTTGGGTACGGCGTTTCGGTTGACGGTGATGCCGACCTCGTGCAGCAGATCCTCGGCCGTCTGGCCGTCCAGCGGAGAGTCCCGCAGGTCGACCAGCACCAGGTGGACATCGGTGCCGCCGCTGACCACCGACACGCCGGCCTTGGCGACGTCGGTGGCCAGCAACCGCTCGGCGAGGATTCGGGCACCATCGAGGGTGCGCTGCTGACGCTCGGTGAACTCCGGTGTGCCGGCGATCTTGAGTGCGACGGCCTTGGCGGCGATGACGTGCATCAGCGGGCCGCCCTGCTGGCCGGGGAACACCGCCGAGTTGACCGTCTTGGCGAACTCCTTTTTGCCCAGGATCAGCCCGGACCGAGGGCCGCCGAGCGTCTTGTGCACCGTCGTGGAAACCAGCTGCGCGTGTGGCACCGGCGACGGGTGCAACCTTGCGGCCACCAGGCCGGCGAAGTGGGCCATGTCCACCCACAGCGTGGCGTCGACCTCGTCGGCGATGGAGCGAAACGCTGGAAAGTCGAGGATCCGGGGGTAGGCCGACCAGCCGGCGATGAGCACTTTGGGGCGGAAGGCGCGCGCCTGATCTCGAACCACGTCCATGTCGATCAGATGCGTCTTCGGGTCCACCCCGTAGAAGGCGTTCTCGTAGAGCTTGCCGGAGAAGTTCAGCCGCATGCCGTGCGTGAGATGACCGCCGTTGGCCAGGTCCAGGCCCATCAACCGCTCCCCCGGGGTCATCAGCGCCGCCAGCACCGCGGCGTTGGCCTGGGCACCGGCGTGCGCCTGGACGTTGGCGAACTCTGCGCCGAACAGCTCCTTGGCCCGGTCGCGGGCGATGTTCTCCACCACGTCGACGTACTCGCAGCCGCCGTAGTAGCGCCGGCCCGGCAGGCCCTCGGCGTATTTGTTGGTCAGCACACTGCCCTGGGCCTGCAGCACCGAGCGCGGCACGAAGTTCTCCGAGGCGATCATCTCCAGCATGTCGCGCTGGCGATGCAGCTCTTTGCCGAGCAGATCGGCGATGTCGGGGTCGACGTCGGCCAGCGGCACCGACATCACGGAGGTGGTGCTACCAGGTATCACGGTCACAACCGTTTAGTCTGGCACGCAGTTCTGAAGGCCGACCAGCCGCATCCTGAACTCAACTCGACACCCGCCGCGCGGAGACGAAGAGGTTGGGCATCCGATCCTTGGCCACGTCACTGCGGCCGTAACGGGCCAGCCACTCCTGCAGCGTCTCGGTCGACGCCTCCCAGCCGTGCTCGCCCAGCCAGGCGCCGACGTCGGTGCGTTTCTCGGCGTACCAGAGATCCTCAAGGTCGGTGACCTCGGCGTTGACCAGCGCGGCGGCGGCTGACCGCAAGCGGTGCATCTGCTCACGTTGTCGCGCCAGCCGCTCGGGGTCCACCGCTTCGGCGGCGAGCGCGTTGGTGGCCAGCCTGCTGCCCAAGGCGCTGAGTGCGTCGATGCGCTCGAACAACAGATCCTGGGCCCGGGCCGGCAGGTATCGAAGCAGCCCCTCCGCCGACCACGCGGTAGGCCTGGCCGGGTCGAACCCCGAGTCGCGCAGCGCGTTCGGCCAGTCCTGGCGCAGATCCACCGGCACGTATACCAGCTCGGCCATCGGGTTCGCCCCGTGCCGGCGCAGTGTGTCGGCCTTGAAGTCGAGTACCTTCGGCTGGTCGAGTTCGTAGACGGTGGTGCCGGCCGGCCACGGCAGCCGCCATGCCCGCGCGTCCAGGCCGGACGCCAGGATCACCACCTGCCGCACCCCGGCGTCGGCGGCGGCGAGGAAGAACTCGTCGAAGAACGCCGTCCGCACCGCCATGAAGTCGATCATGGCCTGCACCAGCGCCCGCAAGTCCGGGTCGGCACCGTCGGGAGCTGTCAACCCCGCGTACACGCTCCACACCCCCGGGCCGGCCCGGTCCAGGAAGACCTGGGCGAACGGGTCGCTGATCAGCGGGTGTGCGCCGGCGGTTTCGGCGGCCCGGGCGGCCGCCACCCCCAGTGCCGTCGCCCCGACGCTCTCGGTGATGTCCCAGGTGTCGTTGTCGGTCCTCGGCATGCTCATGTCTCCTTTCGCCGGTCCGTTCCCCACGCTACCCGGTTCGCATAGCCTGGCTAACCGTAGAAATCTCGTGACGTTTCCGTGGGCCTGGTTCATGCTGTTCGGCCGGTGGTGCGCGACAGCGGCTGCGGTGCTCGGTCAGGACTGCGCGAGC
The DNA here is from genome assembly GCF_057473605.1 of Mycobacterium sp. TH-M82. NCBI lineage: Bacteria > Bacillati > Actinomycetota > Actinomycetes > Mycobacteriales > Mycobacteriaceae > Mycobacterium > Mycobacterium sp. TH-M82. The sequence continues at coordinate 5,295 of NZ_JBYCKY010000385.1, forward strand.
AGGCTGGCTATCCCGGCCGCGTCAGGGGTGATATGGGTAACGTCGGGCAGATCGGCGAACCCGGTATCTGCCGAGACGAGGGCGGCGGCAACGGACTTGGCGGCGGCCGCGAGCACCGCATCGAAGGCGCCGAGTCGCGACGTGGTCTCGAACAGCGTCAGGCCGCGCTGGAGGGTGTCACCAGTGATGCTCAGTAACGGCGAGAGCAGTTCGGCGTAGTTCCGGCCGAGCGCGGCGGCATCGCCGCGGTCACGCCGCCGGGCGCGCACCTGGACGAACTCCTGGATCACCTCGGCCGTGGTTGTCGCCTCGATGCGTTCTTCGGCGATCGCCGTGATCAGCTCGCGGCAGGGATCCCGAAACCGATGGTCGATGCCCTTCGCATAGACGAGCACCGTCGTGTCGAGCACGATCATGTGCGGCGTGCGCGCAGCGCCTCCAGCTCCTGCTTGAGCTCCGCGGGCTCGGGAACGGCCATGTCGGGAGCCTCGAGGAGGCGCCGGCCGGCGGACTTCCGGCGATCGCCGGGGCTGGTGAGGCCGCGATCGATGGCCTCGCGCACCACGGTTGCCACCGAGACACCTCGCTCGCGCGCTGCCGAGGTGATCCGCCGATGACGCTCATCGTCGAGCAGGATCTGAAGTCGATGTTCCAGCGGTGACATGCTCATACAGTAGCATGCTCAATCCTTGTCGAGCCCGCGGCTCTCGCGATCGCGGACGGCCCTTGACGTGCTTGACGACGGATAGTTGATGCTGTTGACGCTTAATGGTTGACTGTGGCGAGGGGGCTGCGACTCACGGGAGGCAATCCAGAATGACAGACCTTGCCTTATTCGAGCGACAGATCATGCGCCTGGTCGGGCAGAAGGTCCACGAGCGACTCCGCAAAGCCAGCGAAGCGCAGCTTCATCCGGAAGTATTCGGCGACCCCGAGCACGTCGCGGACACCATGGTGGCCGCACTCCCGTTGGGCCACGTCTTCGACGAGATATCCGGGCCGTTCTACGACACATCGGGCCTTATCCGATGGCTGGGGATCTCCCGCCAAGCCCTGCACCAGAGGGTGGTACGGCACGCGGTTTTGGCCTGCCCCCTCGATGAGGGGGGCGTCGTCTACCCGACATGGCAATTCCTCGACAACGGAGCGGCCATCCCGTCATTGACCGATGTGCTCGCGACCCTGACGGAGGGCACCGACGACACATGGATGATCGCCCTATGGATGCGGGCACCCAGCGAAGACCTCGACGGTGCTCGCCCCAGCGAATGGCTGCGTAACGGCGGTGATCCACAACAGGTGATGGCGCTGGCGAGTCGGGTGGCATCAAGTTGGGCCGCGTGAGCGATTCCCGCCAGCGCCCAGCACTTGGCCTGCCGCCACCCGACATCTCACGTTTCCCTCGATCGCGACTTCAGCCCAGCGTGTGCTTGCGGCGAGCGCACACAGTCGGCACGTCGCCGTGGTGGTTCTCCTGCGACTTGTCGGGTCGTTTCGACCTGATCCAACCCAACGGAACGTGTTATCTCGCCGCTGATCTCGCCACCGCACTGCGGGAGCGATTCGGTCATGACCTGGTCCGCCAGGGTGTGGTCACCTTCCAGGCCGCGGCTCAAACCCAGGTGACGACGCTGCGGGTTCCGTCGGGACGCTGGCTGGCGAACACCTGCTCGCCGGCAGCGGCAAACTTCGGTATGACCCGTGAGATCGGGACGTGCCCGTCGTATGACATCCCGCAGACCTGGGCGGCGGCCTTCTTCGATGCCGCCAAGCATTCGGGCATCCGCTACCAAACCCGGTTCAGCATCGGCGCGACGCCCAACGCGACAGCTCTGTTCGGCGCTGCGGGGCAACACGAGTGGCCCACCGTCCCGCGCCCGGTTCACGGTGTTGCGGCGTGCACCGAAGTCGGCATCAAGGTTGTCCACCGGCCCACCCGAAGGCAGGTGCGCATTGTGCAGCCGCCAGGATAAGTAGACGTGTGGCAGCAAGCACGCGCGGTCGTAAGCCTTTCCTTGACGCGCTGCGCGGTAAAGGCATCGTCTATCGCGGCCAAGCCGTGAGCGCGGCGCGGGCGAAATCGACGGCGCCCTTTGTCGGCCCCTCCCGTCGGTCCAGGGCAGATCCGTCACGCTGCAACAAGCCCATCGAGCGCATCGTGGCCCTGACCTCAGATGTCGCCGCGGCCGCCGACTGCGCGGTGATCGGCGAGCCGTCGCCGCACATCCATCCCAGTGCGCCGAGCAGTTCCGCGACGATTGCCCCGCCGCCCGCCCCGACCCCGGCGGCCACCACGGCCAGCTGCAGCAGCCCCGCCTGGTACACACTCGGGTCCTTGGACGCGGCGGGTGTCCGCTCGGCGAGATGCCACCACAACCCGACCGGGTCGTTGCGCAGCGCCCGGCCCCGGGCGGTAGCGAGCAGGCGGCCACGGTACTTGCGCAGCAACCCGATGCCCTGCGCCGACTGCCTTAGGTTCAGCACCGGATAGGTCAGGTCCTCACGGTTGCCCGCGCCGATCCACAGTTTCTCGAAACCGAGTTCGGTGAACGCGGCCTCGACGTGCGCCGGCGGCAGGTAGCCGGCCTGAGTGAGTTTGATGCCGTCGTCGCCGACGCGTTCCAGCAGCCACGCGTACGGCCGTACCGCCGCGGTGGCGGCCTCTACGTCGATCAGCACCGGATTGCCCAGGCGCGCGCGGCCCAGCAGCCCACGCAACTGGTGCTGGGCGTCGACGGTCCGCATCGCGTCCAGGAGAGCCCGCAGCGGGCCGGAGATGTCGTGTGGGGACGCGATCGTGCCCAGATCGGCCAACATGTGGTTGACCTCGCCCACATCGAACGGCGTCGGCGCCCAGCCCTGCGGGTCGGCATCGGGACCGTAAAGTTCGGCGTACTCGGCGCAGGCCGCCGCGTGATTGGGGTGCTCCGGATCGGTGGCCGCGACCAGCAGTGCGTACCCGCCGATACCGCCGCAGTCCTCCGCGGGGCCGGGTCTACGCCCGCCGGTACAGAGCGCCCGCGGTGCCGGCTCCTCGCGCGCCAGCACCGCCTCGAGCCGGATCACATGCTGCCAGTCATCACCGAAATCGTAGGCATAGAACAGCTTGTCGCCGACATCGACGAGGACCTCGTCGAGACGAACCTCATCCTCCGGCACACCTTCGTCGCCTTCGTCGACCAAGAACGGGCACAGGTAGTATTCGGTTTCACGACTGTAATATGTTGGTCCGCAACCGAACTGATGCAGATGCGAATCGGTCCAGCCGAACGCGGCCTGGAGGATCTCGTGGACGTCGTCTAAGAACAGATCCGACGCGAGGTCGAGCCGACGCCAGACCGGCGGCCGCGTGCCGGTGAGATCGACCCGGACCCGCAGCATCACCGGGTCCGCGCGGCGCGGCCGGCGGCGCACCGGCGGCTTGGTCGCGGCAAGCAGCTCCTCGACCGGCGCCACGCCGCCGAAAGCCAATCGCTGCGCCAGCGCCTGGACATCACCGGGCTGCAGTCCCGCCAGCGTCGTCTTGATGATCCGTTGGATTTCGTCGTCGTCGCCCGCCATGCCTACGACGCTAGTTCATCACGACGACGGCGTCGGTCAAAGCACATGGCGATTGATGCCCCCCCCCGGAGCCAGGAATGCGATGTCATGTCCGGCTGAACGGATCGCACAGCTGCACACCCTCGATGACCTGACCGTCGCTGAGGCCCTCCGTCCACAAAGTGTCACAACGTAATTCGGCAGCACTGCGGACAATCATGGCATCCCAGAAGGATAGCTGGTGACGACTCGACAAGGTGGCGACGGTCCAGAGCCGGCCGCATCAGCAGTGGGTCAGGTGCGGGCTCGCCGCCAGGCAGCGCTGTCGGTGAAGTGGTTGTCGAATCGCTCTTGACTGTCGAGCAGTTCCTGGATGGTGGCGTGTCCTGCGCGCAGACGCGCCAGCAGTCGGAAGTAGTCGAATCGCTCGATGCCCGGGGTGAGCACGATGAGCACGTCGGCAGCCTGGCCAGTCGGCGCGGCGAACGCGTGCGTGATCGCCGGAGGGACAATCAGCAGGTCGCACCACGTCGCCAACGAAACTCGGCTGCTGTCGGGCCTCTCCGACCGCGAGAAGACCACCCTGGATCACCTGCTGCGCAAGATCTTGAAAGACCTGACCCACCACCCGCCATAACACCTGATCAAGCCCTGATTTTCCCGTTGTCGACGGCGGCCGTGCACCCTGGCTCCCGCCGACCGTAATATCCGCATACCATCCCGATCAGACCCACCGGCCCTGATAGACGCGAGGAGGTAGCTCGTTGTCGCCGCCTTCCCGCTCCGCGCCGCCAACCGCGCATTATGACCCCGACTGGCTCCTCGCCGGCTACCCCGCCGCCTGGGCCCAGGGGGCACTGTTCGACCTGCGCGGCGGGCGGGCCGGCGCGACGGGGTACGACGAGCTCGTCGATGCCACGGGCGACATCCGCCCGGGCTGGTCGGAGTTCGCCGAGGTCGTCGGCGAGCGGGGGCGCACCGGTCTGGATCGGTTGCGGGCGACGGTCAGTGCGCTCGTCGACAACGACGGAATCACCTATATCTCCATCGATCACGGCGACGACGCCACCGGCGACCGCCACGGCATCGCTGCACCCACACCCTGGCATTTGGACGGACTACCGCTACTTGTCTCACCGGGCGGATTCCCTGGAATCCGGTGTGGTACAACGCAGCCAGCTGCTTAACGAAGTGCTGGCCGACGTCTACGGGCCACGGCACGCGGTCACCAGCGGGGTGTTGCCGCCCGAGTTGCTGTTCGCCCACCCAGGCTACGTCCGGGCAGCCAGCGGAATCGAGATTCCCGGCCGATATCAACTCTTCCTGCACGGCTGCGACATCAGCCGGGACGGATCTGGGGCTTTCCTGGTCAACGCGGACTGGACACAGGCCCCGTCGGGAGCCGGATACGCACTGGCCGACCGCCGGGTGGTCGCGCACGCGGCTCCAGACCTCTACGAGCAGGTCAGTCCACGTCCCACCTCGCCGTTCGCACAAACGTTGCGGTTGGCGCTGATCAACGTGGCGCCCGAGGCCGCCGTGGATCCGGTGGTGGTGGTGCTCACCCCGGGCAGCTACTCCGAGACCGCGTTCGACCAGGCCTATCTGGCATCGGCACTGGGGTTCCCTCTGGTGGAAAGCGCTGATTTGGTGGTCCGTGCCGGCAAGCTGTGGATGCGCTCGCTGGGCACGCTGAAGCAAGTCGACGTCGTGCTGCGGCGCGTCGACGCCGAGTACGCCGATCCCCTCGATCTGCGTTCCGATTCTCAGTTGGGCGTGGTCGGGCTGGTCGAGGTGCTGCGACGCGGAGCGGTGACCGTCGTCAACACGCTCGGCAGCGGCATTCTGGAAAGCCCCGGCCTGCTGCGGTTCCTGCCCGAACTGGCGCAGCTGCTGCTCGGTGAAACCCCGCTGCTGCCAACGGCTCCGCTCTACTGGGGCGGCATCGACGCCGAACGCTCGCACCTGCTCGCCCGGCTGTCGGCACTGCTGATCAAGCCGACTACCGGTGGCCAGACCATCGTCGGGCCCGCGCTGTCGGCGGGGCAACGCGAGGCGCTGGCCGCACGCATCGAGGCCAGCCCGTGGCAATGGGCCGGTCAGGAGCTGCCGCAGTTCCCGTCGGCACCGACCGACCACTACCCGGGCGGGCTGACCGCCGCCAGCGTCGGGATGCGGTTGTTCACCGTCGCTCAGCGGGGCGGCTACGCGCCGATGAGCGGCGGCCTCGGGTATGTCCTGGCGCCTGGAAACGCTGCCTACACATTGGATACCGTTGCAGCCAAAGATATCTGGGTGAGGGCCCCGACGCGCACCCAGGCCGAGGTCACGGTTCCCACAGCCGAGCTGCCGGCGATCAAGCCCAGTGGCACCCGCGGGGTCAGCTCGCCGCGGGTGCTCTCCGACCTGTACTGGTTGGGGCGCTACGCCGAGCGGGTCGAGAACATGGCCCGATTGCTGACCGTCACCCGTGAGCGTTACCACGAATTCCGCTACCGCCAAGAGGTGGCGGGCAGCCAGTGCGTGCCCGTGCTGCTCGCCGCACTCGAGCAGGTCAGCGGCACGGGCACCGAAGGTTCCGACGCAAACAGGGTGGCGGCCGCGCCACGCACCCTGTGGTCGTTCACCGTCGATTCCCAGCTCCCCGGTTCGTTGGCGCAGTCGGTGGGACGCCTGGGTTTGGCAGCCCGGGCGGTGCGTGACCAGATGTCCAAGGACACCTGGATGATCCTTGGTGGTGTTGAACGGGCCCTGGCGCAGCCGGCGAGCGGACGCCCGGCCCCTCCTGGCGAACCCGCCGCCGATGACACCGCACAGGCACCGCGCATGTAGGTGTGCCGAGTAGTCGTCGACTGCGCGCACCCGGTGGGTGGCGAACAGGTTGGGGAAGACTCGCGCCATGGTGCGCCGGTTCTCCATCACATACGAGACCCCGGACGGCGAAAGGAGGTTGTCCTCCAGGACCCGGAAACTGCCCCGCTCGTCGCGGATCAGATCGATTCCGGCGACGTGGATCCGCACGCCGTTGGGCGGGATGATGCCGGCGGCCTGGCGGTAGAAGTGCTCGCAGGAGGTCACCAAGCGGCGCGGAATCACGCCGTCGCGCAGGATCTCCTGATCACCGTAGACGTCATCGAGGTAGCACTCGAGGGCCTTGACGCGCTGGGTGATGCCGCGCTCCAACCGGCTCCACTCGGCGGCCGAGATGACCCGCGGTACCAGATCGAGCGGAAACGGCCGCTCCTGCCCCGAAAGCGAAAACGTGATGCCTTGGTCGATGAACGCACGGCCCAGCGCCTCCGCCCGAGCCTCAAGCTCGGACGCGTCCGAGGGAGCCAGCTCGGCGTAGATACCTTTGTAGCGGCTGCGGACATGGCCCGCTGCGTCGAACATCTCATCGAAAGCCGCCGCATACGGACCCGGCGTGTTGTAGCCGTCGAAGATGCCTTGGTAGCGCACCGGTTGCCGCGACTGATGCGGCTGCCGGCTGATGCCGGCGGGCAGGGCTCGAACGCTCACGGTCCCATGCTGCCTCACGCGTCATTGCCGCAGGCCAGTACGGTTCGCTTTGGGACAATGTGTAACCGGCTGCTAAGCTGGGCGGTCGCTGCGCGGCGTCGGGCGCCAAGACACACGGCCGCCCAGTCGGTGACTCGTTAGCCGGTCCGCAGCGCCGACGGGATCAGCGGCTCGTCGAGCAGCCGGCCGAACCGTTCGGCCAGGCCGACCCCGGCCGGGCGATCGTCGAGCCAGCCGCGCAGCAGCCGGTATCCCTCGACGTAGGTGCTGATGTAGGCGCGCCACAGCGGCGAGGACAGAAACCGCAGCATCTGCTGCGCCCGGGCGTCGCCGACCAGCAGCCACCGCTGCAGATACGCCACAACGTCGTCGCGATCGCGGTGTTCGTCGTGCAGCATCAGCGCGGCGTCCTGGCGCACGCCCGCCAGTGCCGCCGACGCCTCGGCCACCGCCTCGGCTCGCTCGCCGTCGAACGCCAGAGCCAGGTCGGCGTAGATCTCGGCGGCCCAGGCGCCCCAGCCCGGACCGACCGCGGCGTAGAGCGCCAAGTCGGCCAGCCCCTCGGCCATCAGGCACTGTGGGGTGTTGACCAGGAAGATGGTCTGCTCGGCTTGGCCGTCCCGGTGGACCAGTCTCGCCTCTTTGCGGCAGTGCTCGGTGTGATGGCCGGGGTAGGATTCGTGGGCCACCAGCCGCGGCAGGTTGGACATCTGCTGTGGCACGTCGGCGTTGACCGCCACCGTCGAGCGGTAGGCGCCCTGGTAGTAGTTGAACCCCGACCACGGCTGGTCGGTGACCACCTGGTAGGTCACCGTCTCGGAATCCGGCAGCGGGTAGTCGGCGCGCACCCGGTCCCGCAGCGCACTGGAGAACGCCTCGATGCACTCGACCAGCCGGTTCGGCGGGATCTCGTCGGCACTGCGGTAGCCGCGCATGCGATCGGCCAGCGGACCGGTGCCGCCCAGCAGTCGCTCAAGCCTGACGTGCGCCTGCCGGTAGCGGTCCGGGTCCCCCTTGCCGATCGAAACGTCGAAGTAGTCGCGGACCTCGTCGACGAATCCGATGTCGTCGCCGGCGAACTTGCGCCCGGCACACACCAACGCCCGCAAGTGGGCACGCAGATAGTCGGCCCGCGCCGCGTCGAGTCCACCGGGCAGCGCCGCGATCAGCCGCTGCGCCTGGCAAGCGAGGTCCGCCGGGTCGGGTACCGGTTCGTTCTCCACCGTGTGGCGCAGCGCGGGATCGCCGGTGAAGGCGTCCACGTAGCCCGGCTCGATCCGGTCGAAACGAAGGCCCAGCAGCAGATACTCACGGATCAGCGCTGCGGCGTCACGAGCTGGCTCCACGACCGCCAACCTATCGGAGCCGGCAGCCTTGTTACGGTCGGGTATTCACCCGTTGCCGTCCCGGCATCGGACGGAAAGGAGTGTGGATGCCGAAAACCGACATTGCCGCCATTCTCGCGTTGAGTTCTGCGTTGTGCGTCGCGATCGGCGACGTGCTGCAGCAACGTGCGACGCACCGGATCACCGATACGTCGAGAGGCAACCTCGAACTATTCGCGACGCTGTTGCGCGACCGGCGGTGGCGGTGGGGCGCCCTGATTCTCGTGGTCAGCATCGCGTTGCAGGCGGAGGCGCTCGACCAGGGTTCGGTGCTGCTGGTGCAGGCGCTGTTGGTGCTTTCGCTGCTGTTCGCATTGCCGATCAGCGCGAAGCTGGCCCACCGTGCGGTGACTGGCCGCGAGTGGGCCTGGGCGGTCGTCCTGACAGCGGCGGTGACCGTGATCGTCACCGTCGGCAACCCACAGGCCGGTCAGTCACGCGCATCGCTGCAGACCTGGGCAGCCGTGTTCGCCGTCCTGGCGCCGCTGCTGGTGGGCTGCGCCGTGGCGGCCCGGATCTGGTGGGGCGGTGCCCTGGCCGCGGTGCTGCTCGCCTTCGTGTCCGGTGCGCTGTGGGCGCTATTCGCGGTGCTCACCAAGGGTGTCATGGCCCAACTGCACCACGGCGTGTGGGCGATGGCCCGGACGCCTGAGCTCTACGCCTGGATCTTGGTTGCGCTGGGGGCCTTCGGATGGGAGCAGTCAGCGTTTCGGGCCGGGGCGCTGACCGCCTCGATGCCGACCCTGGAGGTGTCCCAGCCGGTGGTGGCGGCTGCGTTGGGGGTGGTGGTACTCGGCGAGACGCTGGACACCGGTCGCGCCGGGATGGCCGCACTGGTGGTGGCAGCCCTGGCGATGGCGGTGGCCACCGTCGAGCTCGCCCGCGGTGACGCCGTCGCGACGCACTCGCGCCACAGGGTGAAGCTGCCCGCCACCGCAGGACAGCGGGCATAGCCCGACCAGCCCCACCGTGTCGTCGCTTTCGCCTCCCCAGCAGCCCACCCGGCGGCCGGTACTGCAAGACTGTATGGCCATGCCGCGGGCCAGCGAGCCGAGCCCCTATGTGGAGTTCAACCGGAAAGAGTGGCGTGCGCTGCGCATGTCGACGCCGCTGCCGCTGACCGAAGACGAGGTCGTAGCGTTGCGCGGTCTCGGCGAGCAGGTCGATCTGCGCGAAGTCGAAGAGGTCTATCTGCCGCTGGCCCGGCTGCTGCACCTTCAGGTGACCGCACGGCAGGGGCTCTTCGCCGCCACCGCCGAGTTCCTAGGCGAGCCGCAGCAGCACCCGGACCGGCCGGTACCGTTCATCATCGGCGTGGCCGGCAGCGTGGCCGTCGGCAAGTCGACCACGGCCCGGTTGCTGCAGGCGCTACTGGCCCGGTGGGACCGGCACCCGCGGGTGGACCTGGTGACCACCGACGGATTCCTCTACCCAAACGCCGAGCTGGAACGTCGGAACCTGATGCACCGCAAGGGGTTTCCAGAAAGCTACAACCGCCGTGAGTTGATGCGCTTCGTCACGTCGGTGAAATCCGGTGCGGAATCGGTTTGCGCACCGGTGTATTCACACCTGAGCTACAACATTGTCCCGGGCGCCACGCAGGTGATCCGCCACCCCGACATCTTGATCCTCGAGGGCCTCAACGTCCTGCAGACCGGGCCAACGCTGATGGTGTCGGATCTTTTCGACTTCTCGCTATACGTGGATGCGCGGGTCGAGGACATCGAGCACTGGTACATCTCGCGGTTCCTCGACCTGCGCACCACCGCCTTCGCCAATCCCGCGTCGCACTTCCACCACTACGCCGGCCTGAGCGACAAGGACGCCGTGGTGGCGGCCCGCGATATCTGGCGCTCGATCAACCGGCTGAACCTGATCGAGAACATCCTGCCCACCCGGCCGCGGGCCACCCTGGTGTTGCGCAAGGACGCCGACCATTCCATCAACCGGCTGCGGCTGCGCAAGCTGTAAATTTCCGCGCCGCAATGCTTATACGAGGCCTATACGAGGCCGATGCGGGACGTCCACCGCAGCCTCTGACGGCGGCACCCCGCACCGGCGGGAAGGGAGTCACGCGGCCACGAGCACTGCCAACTCCAGACACAGCACTGCCAAACGCTGCCGATTTCACCGATTGGTCTACCCGAGCAGAGAACCGACCCGCGCTACCGACCGTAGCGTCGGTGCCGCAGGGTGTAATCCCGTAGCGCCCGCAGGAAATCCACCCGGCGAAAAGCAGGCCAGTGCGCCTCGGTGAACCACATCTCCGAGTACGCGCTCTGCCAGAGCAGAAAACCGGACAGCCGCTGCTCCCCGGAGGTTCGGATGACCAGATCCGGGTCGGGTTGGCCCGAGGTGTAAAGGTTCTCTGAGATGGCGTCGACGGTGACCGCCTCGACGAGTTCCTCGGCGGTGGCCCCGTTGGCCAGTTCCTTTCCCAACAAGCCGCGCACCGCGTTCGCGATCTCCTGCCGACCGCCGTAGCCGACGGCGAGATTGACGTGAAAGCCGCCGTTTTTGTCCCGGGTACCTGCTACCGCATCCCGCAACCGGCGGGCCGGTTCTTCGCCGATCAACTCAAGATCCCCGACCGTGCGCACGCTCCAGCGGTTGGCGGGAGCGCAGATCTCTTCGACGACGTCGGTGATGATCTCGATGAGGGTGCCGAGTTCGCCGGGGTCGCGCTGCAGGTTTTCGGTGGACAGCAGGTAGACGGTGGCCATTTCGATGCCGGCTTCGGCGCACCAGCGCAGCATCTCGGCGATTTTGGCCGCGCCCATCCGGTAGCCGTAGCTGACGTCGTCATAGCCGGCGTCCCGGGCCCAGCGCCGGTTCCCGTCGCAAAGTACGGCGATGTGGCGGGGCAGCGCGGGTCTGGAGGCCGCCAACCCGCGCCGGAGCCGCCTCTCGTAGAGCCGATAGAGCGGTTCGTTGAGGGGCTTCTGGAAAGTCTCCTTGAGGCGTGCTGCGATGATCGCCACGAAAACCCAGACTACTGTGATCGACAGAAGTTACCCGCGATCCGGCCGGCAATCCGCTCGACCGAGTCAAGGAGGCTGATGGGCACCTGGATCAACACAGCCAACACGGCCAACGCAGCCAACACGGCCAACGCAGCCAACGCTGTCGCCGAACCGGAGCCCGCGGCGTTCTCCGGGGACATCGCCGCACTGCACACCAAGCCGAGGGCGCGCGGCTGGATTCATCTGGTGTCGGCCATCGTGGCGGTCGCCGCCGGTGCCGCGCTGATCTCGGTGTCGTGGCCGCTGCAGGGGCTCAAGGCCGGTTTGGCGACCGTCGTCTACGTCGGCTCGGTGGTGGGGATGTTCACCGTCAGTGCCACCTACCACCGTCTCACCTGGGCGTCGGCGACCACCCGCACGTGGATGAAGCGCCTCGATCACTCGATGATCTTTGTGCTGATCGCCGGCACCTACACGCCGTTCGCTCTGCTGGCGATGCCGCACCACACCGGGATGTTGGTGCTGGCCATCGTGTGGGGCGGCGCCGCTGCGGGAGTGCTGCTGAAGATGTGCTGGCCGGGCGCACCACGCTGGGTGGGTGTGCCGCTGTACCTGCTGCTGGGCTGGGTGTCGGCGTTCTACATCGCCGCGATTCTGCACGGCGCCGGAGTGGCGGCGGTGGTGCTGCTGGCCGTCGGCGGCGTCCTGTACAGCATCGGCGGTGTGCTGTATGCGCTGAACTGGCCCAATCCGTGGCCTGAGACGTTCGGCCACCACGAGTTCTTCCACGCCGGCACGGCCGCGGCGGCGATCTGCCACTACATCGCGATCTGGTTCGCCGTCTTCTAACGACCGCTTACGCGGCGAGCGTGAACCTGTTGCGAGGTTTCTGGCTATTTTTCGCAATGGCTTCACGCTCGGCGACAGCACCGCTACAGCTGGGTGACGTTCTCCGCCGACCAGTAGGCCTTCATCGCGATGACCTTACCGTCGTCGCCGAACACCATGACGTCGATCGGCTCGATCACCATCCTGCTGTCACCGGCGGTGACGGTCAGCCTGAAGTGGAACGCCGCCTCGTTGCCGGCGACCCGCAGCGTCACCAGCTCGCAGGCCCGTTCCAGGTTGTCCATCGTCGAGTAGAAGCCGCGGATCGCCTCGCGGCCGATATGCACCTCACCACCGACCGGATCCTCGAGCGTGGCGTCGGCAGCATAGAGGTCAGCCAGATCCTCGGCGCTGCCGTCGGCGATCAGACTGATGTAGCGGTTGACGGTCTCGGTGATGGCTTGGGCTTTACCCGCGTTATCCGGTGCACTCGACATAAGTGGCACGCTACCGTCAGCTGGCTATGCCGAGGGCGGCGGCCAACTCTGATGTTCCGGTGACCGGCAGATCGCACACCTGCCCACGGCACACGTAAGCGGCGTCGGCGCCGTCCACCCGGTCGCGACCGGTCAGCAGTTCCGACGAGCCGGCCGCGCCACCGATGACGACCGCCCCGCCGGGCGCCAGTCGACGTGCATCGGCCAGCAGCGTCGAACCCGCCGCGTCGCAGGCGACCGCGATCTGCAGCGGCCCCCGGACGGCGGTTTCAGCCACCGCCAGCCAGTGCCCGGCTGACCGTGCCGCCCGGGCCAGCAGCGACGAGTGCGTCCGCAGTGCGTCGTCGGCGGCCTTCCGGTATCGGTCCGCTCGCTCCGGGCCGGCCAGGTAGGCGGCGGTCAGCAGCGCCTCGGTGATCAACGATGCTCCCGACGGCGTCGCCCCGTCCAGCGGGTCGGCGGGGCGATACATCAGCTGCTCGGCGTCGTCGGCGCTGTCGAACCAGCGGCCAGGTGAGTCCGGATCGGCGAAGTGCGCCAGCGCGGTGTCCAGTAGGTGAACGGCCGCGCTCAGCCACTGCCCGTCGGTGGTCAGCTGATGCACCGCGAGCAGGCCGGTGGCCAGCGCGCCGTAGTCCTCCAGAATGGCGGCGCTCTCGCCGACCGAGCCGCCCAGGCTGGCCCGGCGCAGCCGGCCGTCCACCAGGTGCAGGTCGATCAGCGTGGTTGCACACCGCTGCGCCGCGGCGGCCAGGCCCGGGTCTTCCAGCGCGACACTGGCTTCGGCCAGCCCGGTGATCGCCAACCCGTTCCAGGCGGTGACAACCTTGTCGTCACGACCCGGTTGTATTCGGGTATGCCGGGCCGCCAGCAACATGGTGCGCACCCGCTCGAAACGGCCGGCGTCATCGGGATCGACCGACAATTGCAGCACCGAATGGCCGGATTCGAAAGTCCCCTGCACGGTGACCCCGAAAACTTCTGTCGCCCAAGGGCCGTCGTCATCACCGAGAATCTCGGTCAGCTGCTGAGGACTCCACACGTAGGTGGAGCCCTCCCTGCCGTCGGCGTCGGCGTCCAGCGAGGAGATGAACATACCGGAATCGGCCAGGTCGTCGAGCAGAAACCGGGCGGTCTGCGCGGTCACCCGATGCGCCAACGGATCACCGGTGCGCCGCGCCCAGTGCGCGTAGGCCCGCAACAACAGCGCGTTGTCATACAGCATCTTCTCGAAATGCGGTACCACCCAGGCGTTATCTACGCTATAACGGGCGAAGCCGCCGGCCAGCTGATCACAGATTCCGCCGTGGGCCATTGCTGCGCCGGTACGGGTGACCGCATCCAGCGCGTCGGTCGACCCGGTACGCTCGTAATGCCGCAGCAACGCCTCCAGCAGCGCTGACGGCGGGAACTTCGGCGCACCGCCGAAGCCGCCGTGCTCGGTGTCCTCGTCGGCGAGCACGGCCGCCACCGCCTGATCACACAGCGCGGGTTCGACCGCCGGCCCGCCGCCAGGCAGGCCCGCCGCCATCGAACGCAGCTCGCCCGCGATGCGGTCGGATGCCAGCTCGACTTCGCGGCGGCGCTTTCTCCAGGTGTCGGAGATAGCCGAAAGCAGTTGCAGAAAAGCCGGTTTGGGGTAGTAGGTGCCGCAGTAGAACGGCCGGCCGTCGGGGGTCAGAAAGCACGTCATCGGCCAGCCGCCCCGCCCGGTCAGTGCCACGGTGGCGTTCATGTACACCGAGTCGAGGTCCGGCCGTTCCTCGCGGTCGACCTTGATGCAGACGAAGCCGTCGTTCATCGCGGCAGCGACGGTGTGGTCCTCGAACGACTCGTGCGCCATCACGTGACACCAGTGGCAGGCCGCGTAGCCGATCGACAGCAGAATGGGTACGTCGCGCTCAGCGGCTTCGGCCAATGCCGACGGCGCCCACTCCTGCCAGTGCACCGGGTTGTCGGCATGCTGGCGAAGGTACGGGCTGGTGGAGTCGGCGAGACGGTTGGCCACACCCCCACGTTAAACGCTGCACGACGACGTGTACCGGCACGCCCGGCTAGTTGACGTCCTCGGGTTGCTCGACTGCCTGATAGGCCGGGTCGACGATCGCCACCGGTTGGTTGCGTCGTTGGCGTACCTTCCCGGTGATTCGCAGCAGCTGACCCGGTGAGATATCGGCGCCGCGTCCGGCAGCGAAAGCCACGCGGATGTCTCCGCTGTCGTCACCGACCACGATCCAGCGGACCGTTCGCCCCCGTTCGGTGATGTCTTCGACCTGGATGACCCGGCCTTCGACGGTGGCGCGTCGACCCGCAATCAGGCTCTGCACCGGGACCACCGCCGTCGCCCGCTCCGGGTGTTCGTATGCGTCGATGCTCTGCTGTTCGTCGCGAAAAACTCGCGCCTGAACCTTGTCGAGTTCCCGAGTGATTCGCTGCTCCACGCTGTCGGGGGACGCTTGCGCGATTCGCGATTTCACGTCATAGGGCACGATCGTCGCGGCGGCGTCGGGAATCCGGCTGATTGCGCGGGCGATCTTGTCGGCGGTGCGGTCGTGAAGCAGTCGTCCCAGCAACGGTGCGTAGGTGCGCCGTGGCAACAGCACCGTGACGTTGGTGTCCGGGCGCTCATTGCGCATCGTCACGACCAGCAGCTGGGCGGCCCGGGTGATCTGCCGGTCCGGACAGTCCACCACCCGTAGCGGTGTGTCGAGATCTAAGTGCTCCCAGCGTTGCCGCAATCGCGCGGCAACCGCAGGGTCGACCATGAAGTGCACTGCCACCAGTTCATCGGCCCGCAATCCCTTGCCGTAGCGCAGCGCCTCGAGCACCGCGAGATCGAGCGCACTGACAAAAACGAACACCCGGTGACACGCGTACTTCACCAGCTCCGGACCGTCGGTGCGAAACGTCTCGAGAATCGACGCCTCGGCCCGGTATTCGCGGTTGAGCCGCATCAACCCGAATACCAACAGCGGAAACACGACAACGACCAACCAGGCTCCCTCGGTGAACTTGGCCACGGCGAGGATCCCCACCACGATCGTCGACAGAATTCCCGCCGACAAGTTGATCACCAGCTTGTGTCGCCAGCCTCGATCACGGTGCCTAAGATGGTGTTTGGTCATCCCGTAGCCGGCCATCGAGAAACCGCTGAACACGCCGATCGCGAACAACGGCACCAGCGCGTTGACCGAACCGCCGGTTCCCACCAGCAAGGTCACCGATAGCACGGTAAGCGTGACAATGCCGTTGGAGAACACCAGCCGGTAACCGCGCTTTGTCAGCTGTCGTGGCAGGAAGCGGTCCTCAGCAACGAAACTGGCCAGCGCGGGGAACCCGTTGAAGCTGGTATTGGCACCGGTGTACAAGATGGCCGCGGTCGACGCCTGGACGAGTAAATACAGGGTGTGGCCGATCACCCCCTCGCCGAAGACCGCGCTGGCGATCTGCGATAGCACCGAGGGGTATTCATCGATATATGGGGTTGCGCGGGTGACGTGGGCAAGGTGGGCAACGCCCGCCAACGAGAACCCGAGGATGCACGCCATAATGGTGAGCACTCGACGTGCGTTGACGCCCTGTGGTTTACCGAAGACGTTGACCGTATTGGAGATTGCCTCGATGCCGGTCAACGACGAGCCGCCGTTGGCGAATGCACGCAGCAGCACCAGGATGGTGGCGCCCATCACCAAACCGCCACCCTGATGGACCGGCACCGCTCCGGTGATGTGCTGAGGATCATATGCCGGTAGCCCCCAAAAGATTTCGCGGATCCACCCCGTCACGATCATCAGGGTGATCATGATGACGAAGAAGTAGGTGATCGTCGCGAAGGGTCGGCCTGCTTCACGCAGTCCGCGCAGGTTCACATAGCAAATGGCGATCACCACGGCCACAGTGATTTGCAGGCTGTAGGGCCCGAGCGAGGGTATCGCCGACACCACCGCGACCGTGCCGGCGGCCGTCTGAACCGCCACGGTGACCACGTAGTCGATCAACAGTGCCGCAGCGGCAATCTGGGCCACCCGGGGTCCGAAGTTATCCCGCGCGACCACGTAGGAGCCGCCCGCTCGGGTGTAGGCCATCACGACCTGCCGATACGAGGCGGCTACCAACACCAGGATCAACAGGATGGCACCGGTGATCGGCAGCAGCAACACAAAGGCGGCCAGACCGGCCTGCGGCAGCAGTTCGACCAGGATCTGCTCGGGACCGTAGGCGGTCGACGAGATAGCGTCGGGCGAAAGCGCGCCCAGCGCAACTGAGTTCGGCAATGTCGCCGATTTGAGGTCTTCGCTGATCAGCGGCTTCCCTAAAAAAATGCGCTTGCACACATCGGAAAGGGCCACCGGGACGGGCGGGCGGCCGGCCGGCGAGACCATCAGTCGGTTACCGGTGCATCGCCGGCGAGTTCGTCGAGCCGCTCGATCGCCTCGTCGCCGTCGGCGCCGATACCGGGCAGCGGTCCGCGGTCAGCCAGGCGCCGCTGCACGTAAAACGGGACAATCAGCGCTCTGGGATCGGGGTGGCGGGCGTCCCGCTCCGAGACGGCCTGCTCGGTCACGGCGTCCAGTCTGGCATCCGGTGCGGAAAGCGGGTGAGACAGCCTACTCAGCCAGACGATCCGTCGGGGTCGTCCGGCCCGGCCGTGCCTGCATCAGCGGCCGGATCAGCCGCCGGACTGTCCCGATCGAACGACTTGGGCACCTTCTTCAGCTGCCGGTTCATCGACCACACCAGCAGGAAGGTGCCGAGCAGCAACAGCACGATGACCAGCAGACCGAACGGGCTGGCCTTGCCGAAGTCCGGTCCGGTGTTGTGCGGCGCCTCGTCAGCCAGCACACCGAGCGCCGTGATGAGAGCCTGGTTCACCGGCCGGCCTCGATCCCGGCGAACAGGTCGGTCTCGGGCGGGCTCACCGGCACCCGGGACCGGACCAGCTCGAACTCCTCGGTCGGCCACAGCCGCTGCTGCCAGGCGATCGGCGCGGCGAAGAAGTCACCGTTCGGGTCGATCTGGGTGGCGTGGGCGCGCAGTGCGTCGTCACGCTGGCCGAAGTAGGCCGCGCATTCGACGCGGGTGGTTACCCGGTCGGCGAACACATCGTAGTCCGGCTTCCAGTGCTCCAGCCATTTGCCGAACGGGCCCACCTTCCCGTGCCTGGCGAACTCGTCCTGCAGCAACTGCATCCGCTGGCGCAGGAACCCGTGGTTGTAGTACAGCTTGGACACCGTCCACACCTCTCCGGCTTGCGGGTAGCGGCGGTAGTCAGCGGCCGCTTCGAACGCGGCGACCGAAACCTGGTGGCAGCGGACGTGATCGGGATGCGGGTAGCCGCCGTTTTCGTCGTAGGTGGTCATCACATGCGGCCGGAAGTCCCGAACAACCTCCACCAGCCGCTCTGTAGAGACCTCCAGCGGCACCAACGCGAAGCAGTCCGGCGGCAGCGGCGGTGGCGGGTCACCCTTGGGCAGACCGGAGTCGACGAAGCCCAGCCAGGTGTGCTCGACGCCGAGGATCTCAGCGGCCTTGGCCATCTCGTCTCGGCGGATCTCGGCGAGGTGTCCGTGCACGTCGGGCAAGTCCATCGCGGGGTTGAGGATGTCGCCGCGTTCACCGCCGGTCAGCGTCACCACCAGCACCCGGTGGCCGGCGTCGGCGTAGCGGGCAAGGGTGGCCGCGCCCTTGCTGGATTCGTCGTCCGGATGGGCGTGCACTGCCATCAGCCGCAGCTCGCTCACGTGCGCATTCACCTTTCCGTCTGCCGTTGACCGGACATATGGGCCCTATCGTCGAAGATGGTTTCCGGTTCTAATAGTTCCATCATGTCCAGTGGCTTTCATGGGCCGGCAACCGATCCCGCCTCCAACGACCCGGCCGTCCGGCGGCCGGCCAGCCGCTATGGCCGAGTCCGGCTGGCCGGTAGACCGCGGCACCGGGCGGTGATCGCGCTGGCGGTGTTGGCCCTCGCGACCGGCGCCGCCGCTTCCGTCATCGTCTATCAGCGGCTGGGCATCCCCGACGTCAAAGGCGATCTGTTCGGCTACCGGGTAATCGATGAACAGACCGTGTCGGTGACGATCACCGTGACCCGCGCGGACCCGTCGCGCCCGGTTGTGTGCATCGTGCGGGTCCGGTCCGCGGACGGTGGCGAGACGGGCCGGCGTGAGGTGCTGGTCGGGCCGGCTGAGACGGCCACCATCCAGGTGACGACGATCGTGAAATCGAGCGCACCGCCGATGATGGGCGACGTCTACGGATGCGGAACCGATGTGCCCGGCTACCTCCGCTCCCCCTGACGCCCAGGTCGGTGCTGTGGACGGTTCCGGCGTCGGCGTGACGTCGCAGTGGTATGGTTTTTGGGTACACGGTTCCTGTTGGGACCGTGTATTGCTGCATTAGCGGCACAAAACCGCAGTACACGGGGTCGCACCGCCTTTCCGGCGGTGGCCGGCCTCGCGGCCCGTGCACCGAAGTATCCCGGGCCCCACCACGCAAGGAGCGCGACGAAATGACGGACACCCAGGTGACCTGGTTGACCCAGGAGTCACATGATCGGCTCAAGGAAGAGCTCGACCACTTGATCGCGCACCGTCCGGTGATCGCCGCGGAGATCAACGACCGACGTGAGGAAGGCGACCTGCGCGAGAACGGCGGTTATCATGCCGCCCGCGAGGAGCAGGGCCAGCAGGAAGCCCGCATCCGTCAGCTGCAAGAGCTGCTCAATAACGCCAAGGTCGGCGAGGCCCCCTCCCAATCCGGGGTGGCGCTGCCGGGTTCGGTGGTGAAGGTCTGCTACAACGGCGACCGGTCCGACACCGAAACGTTTCTGATTGCCACCCGCCAGGAGGGTATTCACGAGGGCGACCTCGAGGTGTACTCGCCGAACTCGCCGCTCGGCGGCGCCCTGATCGACGCCAAGGTCGGCGAGGAGCGCAGCTACACGGTCCCGAGCGGCAAGACCGTCAAGGTGACGCTGCTCAGCGCCGAGCCCTACCGAGGCTGAGAGTAACTGGCTCGCTCACCTCTATCCCTCTATCGGCGAACCATCGTTTAGCTCAGCGCCTGCTCCAAGTCGGCGAGCAGATCCCCGATGTCCTCGATGCCCACCGACAGCCGCACCAGATCGTCAGGCACCTCCAGCTGCGAGCCGGCCGTCGACGCATGCGTCATCGCGCCCGGATGCTCGATTAGCGACTCCACCCCACCGAGCGACTCGGCCAGGATGAACACCTCGGTGCGCGCACACAGATGCTCGGCGGCCTGCCTTCCGTCGCGCATCCGCACCGACACCATGCCGCCGAAGCCGCTCATCTGCCGGGCCGCGACGTCGTGGCCCGGGTGATCGGACAGGCCCGGATAGAGCACGGTGCGCACCGCCGGATGTGCGGCGAGAAACTCCGCGACCGCCGCCGCGTTCTCGCAGTGCCGTTGCATCCGCAACGTCAGCGTCTTGAGGCCACGGATCGTCAGGTATGCGTCGAACGGTCCCGGCACTGCGCCGGCGCCGTTCTGCAGGAAGCCGAACGCGGCGTCCAACTCCTCGTCGTCGGTGACCAGCGCGCCGCCCACCACGTCGGAGTGGCCGCCGATGTACTTGGTGGTCGAGTGCAGTACCACGTCAGCGCCAAGGGTCAGCGGCTGCTGCAGGGCAGGCGAAGCAAATGTGTTATCCACCAACACCTTTGCTGAAGCATATCGGCCCAGTTCAGCGACCGCCGCAATGTCGGCGATCGACAGCAGCGGGTTGGTCGGAGTCTCCACCCAGATCAGCCGGGTGTTCGGCGTGAGCGCGGCGCGTACCACGTCCAGGTCGGACAGGGCGACCGGCGTGTAGGTCACCCCCCATCCGGTGAACACCTTGTCGATCAGCCGGAACGTACCGCCGTAGGCATCGTCGGGGAGGACCATGTGGTCACCGGGTCGCAGCAACGCCCGCAGTGCGCAGTCGCTGGCGGCCATCCCCGAGCCGAATGCCCGGCCGAAACTGCCACTCTCGACCGCGGCCAGCGCGGATTCCAGCGCGGCGCGGGTCGGGTTTCCGGTGCGTGCGTACTCGAACCCGCCACGCAACCCGCCAACGCCGTCCTGGGCGAACGTGCTGCTGGCATAGATCGGGGTGTTCACCGCTCCGGTGGCCGGGTCGGGGCGAAAGCCGGCGTGGATGGCCCTGGTCGACAGGCCATTGAAAGAGTTCGAGAAGTGCTGTCCGCTCATCGACGGCCAGCCTAAAGGTTTCGTCGTGCGCCTGCGGGCACGCCCGCTGCGCCGGTCCGGCTAGCCACGGAGGACCAGGTCGTTGGCCGCCTGGTCGTGCCAGCCCCGCAACCGCCCCGAGTTGTCGAAAAGGGCAGACAGGTACACCACCGCCGCGCCCACCCCGCAGAACACATACCCGGCTAATGGAATGAGCTGCCGGACAAACGCCTGGCCGAAGTCGATGGGCCTGCCGGTGCCGGCATCGACGACCTTGATGCCAAGGGCCATCTTGCCGAGCGTGGCACCGAGCGCACCCAACATCAGGCCTTCGTAGAGCAGCAGGAAAGCCAGGGTGGCTCCGTACGCCAGGCCGATCGGCACGAAGAGGTTTCCGGACTGCCCGGGTTGGCCAGGTTGGCCAGGTTGGCCAGGTTGGCCGGGTCGCCCGGGTTGGCCGGGTTGGCCGGGCCGGCCTCCCTCACCGCCCTGGCCGCCCTGGCCGCCCTGTCCCCCTTGTCCCGGTCGGCCGGGTTGCCCAGGTTGCCCAGGTTGCCCAGGTTGCCCGGGTTGCCCGGGTTGCCCGGGCCGGCCAGGTTGTCCGGGCTTGGTGATGCTGGTGCCGCTCCCGTTGCTTCCCGAGACACCCGATGTGGACGACGAGAACACCGACCCGAGCAGCACCAGGACCACGGAGAACACCACCGCGTAAATGGCGGTATCGATCAGCCGGGCAACCAGTCGCCGGCCGGATGTCGCGACTTGGGCCGACCCGCCACCGGGAAGGTCGACGTAACCGCCGCGGGCCTGCGGCGGATATCCGAGTGTGCCCGGCGGCGGTGGTGGGAAATTGCCCGGCGGGGGCGGCGGGTAGCTACCGGGCGGGTAGCTGCCGGGCGGGTAGCTGCCAGGCGGGTAGCTGCCAGGCGGGTAGCTGCCAGGCGGAGGATATCCACCGCCCGGCGGGTAATCCGGAGGCGGCGGATAGTTCCCCGGCGGGGGTGGCGGCAGGCCGGTCATGAGCGCCTCCTCTAGGTCGGCTCCGGGTCGGCGAAGCGGTCCACAGGCTATCGCAGGGCCGGCTTCGATGCCCGGTTACCGCCGCCCTGGCCTACCCGGCCCCTCCGACAGGAACCCCAGCAGGTCGTGGCGGGTGATGACGCCGACCGGCTTGCCCCCTTCGACCACCATTACCGCGTCCCAGTCCCGCAGCGCCTTGGCGGCGACGCTGACCACTTCGCCGACTCCGATCATCGGCAGCGGCGGACTCATGTGCTGAGCCACCGCGTCGGCGAGCTTGGCGCGACCCTCGAACACCGCGGACAGCAACTCGCGCTCGGACACGCTGCCGGCCACC
>NZ_JBYCKY010000386.1:0-1467 GCF_057473605.1 Mycobacterium sp. TH-M82
AGCACCCTGGTGACCGCCGCGCAGTACCTGGCGCTGGGTATCGATCCTGCCCGCAGCACTGTCTTCGTCCAGAGCCACGTCCCCGCGCACGCCGAACTTGCCTGGGTGCTGGGTTGTTTCACCGGGTTCGGGCAGGCGTCGCGGATGACGCAGTTCAAGGACAAGTCGGGCCGCCAGGGCACCGATTCCGCCACGGTCGGGTTGTTCACCTACCCGGTGCTGATGGCCGCCGACGTGCTGGCCTACCGCACCGACGTGGTGCCGGTCGGCGAGGACCAGCGCCAGCACCTGGAGCTGGCCCGCGACGTCGCGCAGCGATTCAACGCCCGCTTCCCGGACACCTTTGTCGTACCCGAACCACTCATCGGACAGGCCACCGCCAAGATCTACGACCTACAGGATCCGACCGCCAAGATGAGCAAGTCGACGGCGACCGACGCCGGCCTGATCAGCCTGCTCGACGACCCGGCGGTCAGCGCTAAGAAGATCCGCTCGGCCGTCACCGACAGCGAGCGGGAGATCCGCTACGACCCCGGCGCCAAACCCGGGGTGTCGAACCTGCTGGCCATCCAATCCGCGATCACCGGCACCGATATCGACAAACTGGTGCAGGCCTACGCCGGACACGGCTATGGCGAGCTGAAGAAGGACACGGCCGCAGCGGTAGCCGAGTTCGTCACACCCGTCAAGGCCCGGGTCGACGAGTTGCTCGCGGACCCAGCCGAGCTGGAGGGCGTGCTCGCGACCGGCGCGCAGCGGGCCCGGGAGGTGGCCGCAGGCACCGTCGAGCGGGTCTACGCCCGGGTCGGGTTTCTTCCGCCCCGGCCATGAATCCGGCCCTGATCGTCGAGCGGCTGCGCGCTCGGTATGGCTGGCTCGACCATGTGATGCGGGCCAACGAGCGCTACACCGACCGCAACGGCAACTTTTTCGCGGCCGGGCTCAGCTACTACACGATCTTCGCGATGTTCCCGCTGCTGATGGTCGGCTTCTCGGTTGGCGGCTGGCTGCTGTCCCGGCAGCCCCACCTGCTCGACGAGGTCGACCACCGGGTCCGGGCATCGATTCCCGGGGATTTCGGAGCGCAGGTGATTCATTTGATCGACTCCGCGATCGCGTCGCGCACCTCGGTCGGGGTGATTGGCCTGGCCGTGGCCGGCTGGGCCGGGCTGGGCTGGCTGGCGAACCTGCGCGAAGCGCTCGGCGAGATGGCCCGAATCAGCGTACCCACCACTTCGAAGACCGGATTCGTGCGCAGCAAGCTATCCGACTTGGCCGCAATGGTGTCGGTGTTCGTGGCCACGATGATCACCATCGGTTTGACCGCGCTGGGCGACCCGGCGCTGATGCCCAAGACGCTGGGCGCCCTGGGCATCCCCGCCTTCGCACTGCTGGATGCGCTGCTGTGGGTCGCCTCGCTGGCGATGTCGCTGCTGGTGTCTTGGCTGCTGTTCACCTGGATGATCG
>NZ_JBYCKY010000387.1:0-3014 GCF_057473605.1 Mycobacterium sp. TH-M82
GGCTGAGTCCCAATGCCCGCCGAACCCTCGACGACCAAGAGAAAGGAGTCGGGCTCGTCGGCTTGTCCACCTTGCTCACCGCTGAGGTGGACTGGCCAGGTGATCCGGAGCAACTGCGGCCGTCGCCGCCGCCGAAGCCCGCCACACCCCGGGACTATCAGCGCGAGGCGATCCGCAATGTAGTCCGCGGGTTCCAAAGCGCCGACCGCGGCCAGCTCATCATGGCGTGCGGCACCGGCAAGACACTCACTGCGCGGTTCATCGCCGAGAAGCTGGAGTCCCAACGCAGCCTCGTTCTGGTGCCGTCGTTGTCGTCATCCAGAGAGACGGTCAACATTCCGGACGCGACGGACTCCTACGCTGCCTAACGGTGGTACGGGAAATGCCTTGGCGCCGTCAAATAGCTGGCGCTCCTGCAGGCAGTAATAGAGCTGGCTGAGGAGTTTGTTAAACAGGCTTCCGGGGTGCGGCGGCATGGCGGGCGCCGCCGGCGGTAGTGCCGGCGGGCTGGCTCGTAGGTTGAAGCGGCCGAGAACGCCCACTGCCAGCCGGCTGTTCTTGACCTGTCGACGCGTGACGATCAGAGATCGGCCGGAGGCCCGGGTGACTGGTGCTGATCCGGTTGCTCCGGCCGCGCGGCGGCGGCGGAAAAGCAGTGGCAGGCGTAGCGCTTTGCCTGGCAGGCTAGGGCTATGGCATTTGGCGACTATCAGTCCGAGATCTATCTGCAGGGCCTGGACGGGGTGGCCCCGGCGCTGCCGATGGCCTACGCCGCTCTAGAGGCCAAAGCGTCTGCGGCGATGCCACCGGCGGTGTGGGCCTACGTCGCCGGCGGCGCAGGTGATGAACGCACCCAACGGGCCAACGTGACCGCGTTCGAACGCTGGGGGCTGGTGCCACGGATGTTCGTCGGAGCCAACGAACGTGACCTATCCGTGGAGATGTTCGGGATGAAGTTGCCGGCTCCGGTGTTTATGGCGCCCATCGGCGTCATCGGAATGTGCGCTCAGGATGGCCACGGCGACCTGGCCACCGCCCGCGCCGCCGCGATCACCGGGGTGCCGATGGTGGCGTCGGTATTCGCTGCTGATCCGCTGGAGGACGTGGCGGCCGAATTCCGTGGTACGCCAGGGTTTTTCCAGCTCTACGTTCCCAAAGACCAGGAACTAGCCGCCAGCCTGGTACAGCGCGCTGACGCTACCGGATATCGGGCCATCGTCGTCACCCTGGACCAGCCGGTGACCGGCTGGCGTCCACGTGACCTGGCGACGGCATACTCTCCGCCCTTGCGCGGCCATAGCCTGACCAACTACACCAGCGATCCGGTGTTCCGGGCTCGTCTGACCGAGCCGCCCGAACAGAACCCGCAAGCCGCCACGCAGCATTGGTTGCAAACCTGGAGCACCCCGCTGACCTGGGACGACATACCGTGGCTGCGCTCGCTGACCCGCCTACCGCTGATCGTCAAGGGCATCTGTCACCCCGACGACGCGCGGCGCGCCAAAGACGCTGGGGTGGACGGCATTTACTGCTCCAACCATGGCGGCCGCCAGGCCAACGGCGGCCTGCCAGCACTGGACTGCCTGCCGGCGGTGGTGGAGGCCGCCGACGGACTGCCGGTGCTGTTCGACTCAGGGATCCGCAGCGGTGCAGACATCATCAAGGCCGTTGCCCTGGGAGCGACCGCGGTGGGCATCGGACGGCCGTACGCACATGGGTTGGCACTGGGTGGGGTCGACGGTGTCGTGCATGTGCTGCGCTCGTTGCTCGCTGAAGCTGACCTGATCATGGCCGTCGACGGGTATCCCAGCCTGGGCGACCTCACCGCTGAGGCCTTGCAGCGGGTCGAGTAACGCACGACCGGGCGGACTTGCGGAATGAAGTAGAAACAGTGTCGAAGCTGCACGGTGTCGAGTTTTCGACAGTCGACGCGCGTCTGGATCGCGACTGGCTGTGGCATCAGCTGACCGAGCATGCGTATTGGGCGACATATCGCACCCGCGACATGTTTGAGCAGCAACTCGACAGCGCCTGGCGGATTGTCGGCGCGTATCGCACTGTCGACGGTCAGATGGTGGGTTTTTGCCGCGCCTTCTCCGACGGAGCCGCCATGGCCTACCTGGCTGACGTCTACGTCTCCCGCGAGGAGCGTGGCCGAGGAATCGGGCAAGGGCTATTGCAGGTGATGATCGACGAAGGCCCCGGCCGGAACTTCCGGTGGATGCTGCACACCGCCGACGCACAAAACCTCTACGAGAAATTCGGGTTTACCCCACCTGACGGCACCTTCATGGAACGCGCCACCCAACTGCCCCGCGTCCGTTAGCCGACCAGTTGCGCCACACGCTGCGCAGCCACATCACCTTCGATTTCTGGACAGATGGGCCATTGGTTGGAGAGGGTGCTCGTATGGACTCGACACCGAACAGCGCACTCATCCCGGTATTCGCCGCGCTGCGATTCGCCACCGGCGTGGGTGCGTGGCTTGCCCCGGACAAGGCGGCGCGCCTCCTTGGGCTGGGCTCTGATCACCAGCAGCCCTTCACTACCCAATTGTTCGGGTCCCGCGAACTGACGCTGGCCATAGCCATCACGGACACTGCCGCACCGCAATTGCGCACCCGCGCATTGCAACTCGGTCTGCTCGCCGACACCCTAGACATGATCGCAGCGCTCCACGGCATCCGCCGCCACACATTATCGCCCCGCGGCGCGATCCTCGCCGGGGGCGGCGCGGCACTGTTCGCTGGCCTGGGACTTGCGGCGTTGACCGCCCAAAGACGCGCAACCACCCAAGGGACTTGACGTAAACCAGAACCGACACCGTTGCCCGTCGCGAACATGTAAGCGACGCATCGCCGCAGCTCAGCGGCATAATTTGCGGCTCAGCGGTTGGTAAAGCCGATAAGGCACACCACTGTGCCGGGCCGGTGTCCTCCGACTTCGCCACAGTCCTCGACGCCGACCGCATCAAGGCTCGGCGGCGGCTGTTTATGACGGCGACGCCGCGCTAC
>NZ_JBYCKY010000388.1:0-1391 GCF_057473605.1 Mycobacterium sp. TH-M82
TGAAGGCGACCACCACGATGCCGAGTCCCCGGCCCTTGGTCAGAATCCGAGACAGTGAGCCTGCTACCTGTTTCTTGAGGTTCGCATCGGTCATGTACGCCGTCAGGCCGGCCAGCTCGTCGATCAGCAGGACCAGGAGCGGATTGTCAGCCGTCGGCTTATGAGCGCGCGCCGTGCCGGCCATCTGATTGCCACGCCTGTCCATGACTTCTTCCAGCTTGTGGAGCAGCTGCGCGGCCGCGGCCTCAGTCGTCGCGACAGTGGTGAAAAGCGTTGAGCCGATCGCGACCTCGATCCCGTACTTCAGGTCGATGGCCGGCAGCCGCACTACGCCTGCCTTTACCGCCGGGCCGAATCCGCCGGCGATGCCCCAGAAGATCGAACCCTTGCCTGACCCGGAGCAGCCGACGGTCAGCGTCTGGCGTTCTGCGATCCGTAGGGTCCAGAGCGATCCGTTCTCACGGCGCCCCAGTTCCACGCCGGTCGTGGCTATCCGACTTGTCGGGACAGCGGTTTCTGCCGTTGAAAGATGGGGGCGCATAACGAATTCCATGCGCACCGTCGCAGGCGAGACCACCGTTGTGCGCGCCGAGTGAGCGCGTAGAGCGTCGCGGATTGCCGGGACCGCTCTTTCGAGGTCATCGACCGTCTGACCGGTCCGGGTGCGCACCGTGATGCGAAGGCAGTGGCCGGAAGTGCCGACACTCAGCACACGCGGGTGGGTCCACTTCGTGGCGGTTGTCGTCTTGCCATCCGCGGTTTTGCGGGTGACCTGCTCCGAGGCTGACAACCCGCAGGCCTTGGCCACCCTAGACCAACCGAACAGCGCCCAGAGGCGCCACCGCATCCGTCGCGCAGGAGCGGCGCAGCACTGCTCGTAGGTGTCCGGTGAACTCAGTCGCCAGGCGACGGCGGCCAAGGCGGCAAGGCAGACGATGACGATGGACCACACCACACCGGCGATGACCAAGTGTGTGAGGCGATTGATCAAGTCGATCAAGTCGACACCGCGCCCGGAATACGGGTCGGCGGGTACTCCTGGATAAGGCGCAAAGGGGTTCATGCTGACGGCTTCCCCGCCGACGCGGTCGCCTTCTCCGTGTCGGCTGTCATCGCGGAGGCGCGGAACGACCACGCGATGCGACCGGATTCGCTCGATCGGTCGACATACGGCAGAACGGACAACTCCTCGAAAACCACCGGGGTGAACGGCATTCCGCTGTTGTTCGGCGGGCACACCGGCTGGGTTGGTCCGACGAACTTGACGGTGACCGTGCGTGTTCGCTTGCTTGCTGCCGGGTCGCCGTCGAGGACTTCCACCTGCCAGAGCGGCTGGCCGGATTCGCGGTCGGTCGCCTGGACTCGGTTGTCCTTCGTGGACCGGTCGTAGT
>NZ_JBYCKY010000389.1:0-1023 GCF_057473605.1 Mycobacterium sp. TH-M82
CGGGGGTGGCCCGCCCGCCGCCGTAGGTGGGCAGGATCAGCACGTACGGGTCGTCGACCTCGATGCGGCCGTGCAGCGGTATCCGCGTGGCGGGAATGCCCAACTTCTGCACGAAGCGGTGGGTGTTCTCCGACACCGAAGAGAAATAGACCAGGTCGGGCTCCGTGATACCCATGGCGCCGCAACCCCCCTTACCTGTCGTGTGCCGCTACGCGCTCAGCGCCGCCCCGGCGAGCGCGTTGATGCGGTCCGGCCGGAAACCCGACCAGTGGTCGTCGCCGGCCACCACCACGGGCGCCTGCAGGTAACCGAGCGCCATCACGTAGTCGCGCGCCTCGGAGTCCAGCGTGATGTCGACCTTCTCGTAGGCCAGACCCTGCTTGTCCAGCGCTTTCTGGGTGGCCGTGCACTGCACACAGGCCGGCTTGCTGTACACGGTGATGCTCATCGATTGCCGCTCCTTTGCGGAATGTGGGACGTAACGGTTGGCAACTAGCTGGGTCCTGCGTCTTTGCGATGTTCAGCGGTCCGTCAGGCCCCCGGATTCCCGTCGTGCGGTGGACCGTGCGAAGCGCTTGGCTTCGGACTTTCACGCCGACTCCGGGAAGCCCACCGGGCCGCGCTGGCGCGGTGGTGCGGGGATCCGCCGGTGCCCGAAACACTACACCTAGTGGCTGACAAGATCATGAGCTACAAGATGTTCTGAATAACAATCTTGAAATTCCCTGGTCGTGTGCCCGCCGCGATCGCCTCACCGGCGTGTCGCACATCACAACACGCCGGTGAGGCGCCGACACCCCTTGGTCTATCACCGGGCACCGACATCTTCGGCGCCACCGTGTCGCGGACCCGCTGACAGCAAATCCGGCGGTTGCCCGAGCCGAAGGACAGGCCCGGGCCGCGGCCCCTACACGGTCACGCCGGCCACTTCGACACCATGACGGTCGCCAAGCCCGCGCCAGGCCCGACGACCGTCATGGCCTACCCGCCGCAGCTGGTCTCACTTAATCGGGGCCGGCGCCG
>NZ_JBYCKY010000390.1:0-1161 GCF_057473605.1 Mycobacterium sp. TH-M82
GGTGACGGTCTTCTCGATCATGTCCAACACCACGCCCAGCCCGACGTCCTGGTTGACCTCGACCATCTCCAGCAGCACCTTCACCGCTGCCGCGAGCTTGCCTGCGTTGCGTGACACCCTCGGATAGCGACGCAGCTTCTCCTCGCGAGACTCCCGCTCGGCCTTGGACAGAAGCTTCGTCGTCATCAACATGTCGAAGGTCTCCAACACGTCGTCGACCGCCCGCGCGCTCAACACAACGACCGTCGCGGCCAGCACCGCCAAGCGCTGCTCACGCGTGGGCAGCCGCCGCAGCGCGGCGGCCTTGCTCGCCAACCCGTAGGTCGCCAACCCCGTCAACCGACGCGGCGGGATCGCCCTCACGTCGATGCTGTCCACCCCGACCGCTTGCAGGTCGACAACCCTGCGCAGCGCCGCGAGCATCCCCTTCGACGACGCCTTGAACACGCCCTTGCGCAGCCGCTCCAGCTCGCTGACCTTCTGCCCGCCCTCCGCAGGAACCTCCAGCAGCCGCAACAAGGCAGACGCGGACTCCGAGGTCAGCTGCTCGCCGAGCTGGCGCCACAACCGGGCGTCCGCCGCGTTGCGGCCGTCGCCGATCAGCCGCTCCAACGTGGTGATCCCCGGCAGCAGCGCCTGACGCTTCCGCAGCCATGTCACTGCGTCGCCGAAGATCGCCTTCGGTCCGTCGCCGGTCATCCACGCCTGGTCGACGATCCACGACGTGAGCTCCGACTCCATCTCGCCGAACGGCTTGAGTCCGTACACCTGCTGGATTTCCCAGGCGTGTTCGAGCTTGGTCTTCTCCCGATCGGTGTACCGCTTCACCATCGACGGATCGGAGATCTCCAACTGCTCGGCCAGATACTCGATCAACGCGGGCGGGACATCCAGCGGATCAGCCAGGAACATTCCCAGGTGACGCACCGTCACCACCTGCACCGCGAACCCCAGACGGTTGTAGTCGCGCCGCCGCGCAGCGATCAGCCGCCGGTCCTCGTCATCCAAGTAGCAGTAACGCTCCAGCTCCTGCCGAGACAACGCACCGAACCGGCCATAGCCGCCCTCATCAGTCACGACGACATGAAATCACCTACAGCGCAAGGTCGCTCGGCGATTGCCCCTTAGCGCCGGATTTCGTCAATCTGCTCCCCGACCCCC
>NZ_JBYCKY010000391.1:0-1150 GCF_057473605.1 Mycobacterium sp. TH-M82
GCCAGCGGCGCCGTCACCGTCGTCGCCGAGCGGCTGGGCCGCATCACCCTGGCGGTCGGGTCGAGGTCCCGCGACTTTCGCTGAGCTTTCACCGAGCGTGACACTGTTGCGAGATCCGCGCCGCTTTTTCGCCCCAGCTTCACGCTCGGCGCCGACGGTTAAGCTCCCACTCATGACCCTGAACCTGTCGGTCGACGAACTCCTCACCACGACCCGCTCGGTTCGCAAACGCCTCGACTTCGACAAGCCGGTGTCCCACGACGTGCTGATGGAGTGCCTCGAACTGGCGCTGCAGGCGCCCACCGGCTCCAACGCGCAGGGCTGGCAGTGGGTGTTCGTGGAGGACGCCGACAAGAAGAAGGCGATCGCCGACATCTACCTCGCCAACGCCCGCGACTACCTCAGCCTGCCCGCGGCGCAGTACCCCGAGGGCGACACCCGCGGCGAGCGGATGGACAAGGTCAAGGATTCGGCGCTCTACCTCGCCGAGCACATGCACGAGGCGCCGGTGCTGCTGATCCCCTGCTTGGAGGGCAAGGTGGACAAGGCGCCGCTGGGCCTGAGCGCCTCGTTCTGGGCGTCGCTGTTCCCCGCCGCGTGGAGCTTCTGCCTGGCGCTGCGCTCACGCGGCCTGGGCACCTGCTGGACGACGCTGCACCTGATCAACGACGGTGACCAGCGGGCCGCCGAGGTGCTGGGCATCCCGCACGACAAATACAGCCAGGGCGGGCTGTTCCCGATCGCCTACACCAAAGGCACCGACTTCCGCCCGGCCAAGCGGCTGCCTGCCGACCAGGTCACCCACTGGGACACGTGGTAACTCAGGGTGTGATTGCCCGGCCCGCGCACGGGCCGTATCGTCGCCGGGCTATACGCCCCCGAGGTAGCCGTGCTGGCGCCACGCCTCGTACGCGGCGACGGCCGCGGCGTTCGACAGGTTCAGCGAGCGCCGGCCCGCCAGCATCGGAATCCGCACCTGCGCGGTGACGTGCGCGTCGGCCAGGGTCTCCGCGTCCAGCCCGGTGGGTTCGGGGCCGAACATCAGGACGTCCCCGGCCAGGTATCCGACGTCGGCGAACGAGGTGGGCGCCTGCGCGGTGAACGCGAACACCCGCGCCGGCATCAGCGCGTCCCACGCGGCCGGCAGCGA
>NZ_JBYCKY010000392.1:0-27245 GCF_057473605.1 Mycobacterium sp. TH-M82
CTGACCTCACCGATCGAGTAGGAAATGTGCCGCCGAGTCTGATGCACGAGGTCGAGCGCGGGCTTCGTCGGGTGCTGGACCTCTAAGCTCCCGAAATCCACTGCGACACAATATAACTCGCAACGGTTAAGTACCGATAAGCAACATTATGTCAAGTAAAGCTCGCCGTTTTCATCAGATGAATCAGCCCCTGCCCGCCCAGGCTGTCCTGTCTCAATCTATCTGGCGGATTTCTCAATTGATCTGGCGGTTTTCGGCGTGCCGTCCGTGTCTCATCGAAGTTGGCGGTTAATGTCGTACCACTGCCGTACTGTCAGCGGCGAGATTTGAAGGAGTCGAATGGCAGCTCCACGTCTGCGCTCGCTACCGCGGAACGTCACCGATGTGACGCGAGTGTTGGCGTGCGTAGACGGGACTGTTCATAACATCCAGCTGTCGCCGGACGCCGGATCCGTGGCCGCCGAGCGCGCCACCCCCATCCGCGAGTTTTTCTCGTGGCCAGGTAAACGGAACTACGAAGGCCTCTACTGGTCGAGCACGAACCGCCGTCACGTGGACTTCGAGTCGCTCCTGGAGCGCGAGTACCTGCTGGTGGCGGACAGTGCACCTGACATTGTCGCCATCGCGGCGCAGCCACTGGCGCTGCTCTGGCCCCGTGCCGCAAAGGGAAACCGCGACCACGTACCGGATTTCTTCGTTCGACTTGCCAACGGCGATGGCCGATTGATCGACGTACGTACCCCGAAGGCAGCCGAGAAGCATGCCGAGCAGTCCGCCTTGACACGCAAAGTGTGCGATGAAATCGGCTGGGAATACGAGGTATTCACGGGCTTGCCGCCGGAGCTAGCCCAAAACCTGCGCTGGCTTGCCGGATATCGGCACGACCGCAACGCTCCCTCGGCAGGGCTCGCAGAGTCGATCGAGCACTGCTTCGCAGCACCGGTGCCACTGCAAGTCGGTCTCGACGAAGCCAGCTCGCGTACCGGCCGAAGCATCGAGGTCACCACCGCAAATGTGCTGCACCTGATATGGCGCAGAAAGCTGTCAGCAGACTTGACTCGGCCGCTTTCGATGTCCAGCGAGGTGTGGGCATGAAGACGGTTCGCCTCTTCGACATGCTGAATTATGACGGCCAGACGTGGCAGGTCGTGGCTCAGGATGGACCACAACTGGCACTCAAAGAGCTCATTTCAGGCCGCATTCGCAAGATCGGCGTGGCCGAACTTCTCGGCGACGAGAGCTACCTTCCCGACGTCCCCGACCGCCTACCGCAGCTTGACTCAGCCGCCATACTGGAGACGTTAGATCCTGTTGCCCGCGAACGCGTGTTGTTCCTCCGTCGCCACGTCGTTGAAGTGCTGACCGGCCAACTTCCCGCGGAGCTCGACGGACGCGATGAAGACTCATCGATAGCGATACGCCGTGAGTACGACTCGAAACTTCCGCTGAAGGATCGCATTGCCGCGAAGGTCTCCGAGTTGGCGGCAGCGAAAACCCCTGTCAGCTATCGGAGTCTGGAACGGTATATCAAGGCATACCGCCAAGATGGTATGGCAGGGTTGGTCGACGGACGGATGCAGCGGCAGTCCTCACCCACCGGACGGATCGACCCGGCAATAGTTTCCCTTCTCGAAGACGCCGTGAAGAGGCAAACGAACATCTCTACGGGAACCCGTTCCCGCGTCATCAAACAGGTCAGCCTGGAAGCCTCCCAGCTGGGCTTGCCGCTGCCCTCGCGGCCCACGCTGTATCGCGCGGTAGAGAGCCTTGAGAAGGCTCGGCACCCGTTCGGTGATGCGACAACCCGGCGCACACAAGCGAACCGGCCAGACCGAACTTGGGGGGGCCAGGCTCCGTCACGGCCAGGTGAACTGACCGAGGTCGACAGCACACCGATGGATCTGATGGTCATTTATCCAGACGGGTCGACTGGGCGCGTGGATCTGACGCTGATGCTCGACGTGGCTACCCGGACCTTGTGCTCGGCGATCCTCAGGCCGGTGGCTACGAAAAGTGTTGACGCGGCCGTGCTTCTCGCGCGAGCGCTGACTCCCCTGCCGATGCAACCCGGCTGGAGCCGATCGGTGGGTTTCTCGCGCTCAATCCTTCCCGTCGGCATGATCGAAGGTGATGAAGAGATTCGGGCCGGCGTGGCCGCGAAGCCCGTCATCGTGCCCGAATCGATCACCGTGGATCGAGGCAAGGTGTACGTCGGTTCGACGTTTCTCAATGCTTGCGAACGCCTGCAGATCAGCGTCACCAAGGCGGCGCCCCGCACTCCCACCGACAAGCCTCACGTGGAGCGAGTCTTCGCCGCCATAAACAGTGGATTTACTCAGTACCTCGCGGGATATGTCGGGCCGAACGTCGTGAAGCGCGGCGCAGCCCCGCATACAGAGGCGATGTGGACACTCGCTGAAGTGCAGAATCTTCTCGACCTTTGGATCGTCGCGGTCTGGCAGAATAAGCCACACCCCGGCCTTCGGCATCCGGCGATGCCGAAGAAGGATCTCACTCCGAACGAGGCCTACGCGGCGTTGGCATCAGTCGCGCCCACGGTAAACGTCGCCCTCGATCGCGACGACTACATCGGCCTGCTTCCGGTGACCTACCGGTCGATCCAGGGCTACGGCATCAACTTCGAAAGCCTGCACTACGACCATCCGGCCCTGCATCCCTACCGTCACGTCAAGAGCGGTTTACCGCTGCCGGCGAACGGTGGATGGGAAGTTCGGTACGACCCGTACCGTCTGCAGTCGATCTTCGTCCGTGACCATTTTCGGGGCGAATGGATCGAGGCTGAGTGGAGCCTCGCGAAAAAGGCGCTGGCGCCGTTCTCCCTCGACGTACTGCGCGCGGCGCGCAAGGCAGTGCAGAAGCGCGACGAGAACCCCAGCGGTGTTGATGTTCTTGCCGAGATCAGCCGTATCCAAACCGGTGGTGCCCGGACGGTCAAAGAACAACGAGCTGCCAAGCGGGACAGCGTGAACAAACCCGTGGTGCCGCCCTTATCCCCTACCACAAAGCGGGCTGAACCGGACGCTGACGAAGAGCGCCTGGCGAGCGTGTCCGCGATCAACGCGGCCTGTGCTACCCCACGGCGGGCAGCAGCTCGGCGCATCGACGATGAGGACGACGATTAGCCATGGCCGTACCCGATTCGCTGGCCGCATGGCGGGAGTTCGTCAACCGCCGAAATGTTCAGCCCGAACACCTCAGCATGAAGCAGATCAGTGCCCTCTCCCCTGCCGAAAAAGACGTCTATGACCAGCAACGCTTTGCCTGGTTAGGGGCAGATGTCGTGCTGGAGACGCCCGATACAGAGGCTTTGACACACCAGACGCGTGTGTTGATGGCGCGGAACACTGCGGAGTCGGCCACTGCGCGGCGTGGGCTTGCAATCTCCGGGTCCGCCGGCCGTGGGAAGTCGACGGCTGCCCTGCTGATCGGTCGTCGGCATGAACGGGTCACGCGTGCCAGGTTGAACCGTTACGACGACGCCTTCGCCCCGGTGGTCTACACCGTCGTCCCGCCCGGCACCACCCCGAAGATGATGATGCTGGCATTCGCCAACTTCCTCGGCCTGCTGGTCCCGAATAAGTCGACCGCGCAGGACCTGACCGAGCAGATCGTCGGGGTGATGCGGAGCCTGTCGGTGTCGTTGGTCCTCGTCGATGAGGTGCACAACCTCAAAACCAATCACCAGGCTGGCAGTGAAGCCGCGTCAGCGTTGAAGGTGTTCTCCGAAAGACTCGATGCAACGTTCATTTATGCCGGCATCGACCTCCTTCAGGCCGATCTGTTCGCCGGGCATATGGGTCGCCAACTGAAAGGCCGAATGGCCGTCCACCAGATGAGGAAATACGAGTTTGGGACAAAGGCACAGCGGGACAAATGGGCCGAACTCGTCCTCGGTGTCGAGGCACTGTTGCCGCTTGGACGGCATGTCGCCGGATCCCTCGAAACCGAGGCGACCTACCTCTACGACCGCACCGGAGGCTCCATCGGGTCACTCCGCGCACTCCTCAACGACGCGGCCATCGCTGCGATCCTGAATGGTGAAGAGCTGATCAACAGGAAGCTCCTCGACCTGACCGCCACCGATTTCGCAGCGGAAGAGGCCGCGGCGCGGACAGTAGAGGGCGACGCTCCGGCTCCAATGCCGTTAAAGAGGGCTGAATGACGATCACTCCCCTACCAGTTCGCACGCGCGCATTTCACGGCGAGAGCCTGGACTCGTACACGCGACGCCACGCGGCCCGAAACTTCTGCAGTCCTTCCGATGTTGATCGCGCCTTGCGCGAGCGTGGCGTCATCAGGTCGAGCAACCGTCGCGACCCCGATCGTCTACGGGCATGGCGATGTCTGGGCGGGCTACAGACGGACTCCTTCACCGCCCCTGACTACGTCCTCGACCAGGAGGTCACCGAGCGGGCGCTTTGCCTCCGCTGTACCAGGGGCGAGTCCGCCCGGGGGAAGCTCACCGGCATCGGGCTGGTGTGTGTTCGGCACAGGCGGTGGCTGGGCTCTCCGCAGATAGATCTGCACGGCTACTTCCCCGCTCTCGCCGCGGAGCGGCACTTCCGGCGACACCTTGCCGCTCGGGACGTCCTGCACGATTCCCTTCCCATGCTGATTGGTCGAGAATGCGCCAGTCCGGCGATCATCGGCGCTAGCGAGATCGACCGCCGCAGGAATGAATTCGGTATAGAGGCTGTCGATGCATTGACGTATCCCGAGCAAGTCAAGATCGCTCGGCTACTGTGTTTACCCGAATTTCTTTGCGCAGCAACAGATCCTGACACCGACTCAGCTCGGCGCAGTTCGATGGTTGCGCGAGAAGTGGAGAAGATCATCCCTGCTCACAACGATGCAGACCCGTGGCGAGCAACCAACCGGGTGTGGACGGCGATCACGCATTTGACCGCACGCCGGCGAGATGCCCGCATTTACGGAGTACCAATGCGCGACACGTACTACAACATCCTGCGGTTTATTCAGGAACCCGTGGTGGTCCGACCGTGAGTGCGTTGTCTGAGGCGCCGAGCTCGCGGAGCAGGGCGCGAGTCCGGCCTACTGCGCCCAATCCCCTGTTTCGGGGCTTGCTGACGATCGCTGGGACCAAGGGGCATCGATGACGTTCCAGCTCACCAACTATCAAGCCAAGTATTACGCACACGAGCTGCAGCGCAGCTACGCGAACGACCACGTCGGCAAGCTCGCCGGCCTACTATTCGATGCGCAAGTGGAGCCCAAGCCGCACCAGATCGATGCCGCGCTGTTCGCGTTGCAGACACCGTTCCTGCCAGGCGTCATCTTGGCTGATGAGGTGGGCCTCGGAAAGACGATCGAGGCGGGCATCGTCATCTCGCAGTACTGGGCGGAGCGTCGTCGCAGCATCCTGGTCGTGGCTCCGTCGAGCTTGCGGCAGCAGTGGCAGCAGGAGCTGTACGAGAAGTTCTTGATCCCGTCTGCCATCCTCGATCCGAAGTCGAAGGACTCCCTTCTTGCTCAGGCGGGCTCACGCTCGTCGGAGGTGTTGATCTGCTCCTACGAGTTCGCACTCCGGCATGAGACCTCCGTGCTCAAGGCGTGGGATCTGGTGGTCGCGGATGAGGCGCACCGTTTGCGGAACTACTGGACGGGCAAGACCAAGGCCGCCGAAGCTGTAGCGCATATCCTGCAGGGCGCCCACAAGACCGTGCTGCTCACGGCGACAGCGCTGCAGAACAAGCTTGAGGAACTGTACGGGTTGGTGTCGATCTTCGACCCGGGCTACTTCTACTCGCTTGATGCGTTTCGAGAGCGGTACGTCAAAAACCGCGACATTGGCGGCGATGACGACCTCGTTGAGCGCGTCGCGACGGTCTCGAAGCGCACGCTGCGGCGCGACGCGGACAAGTACATCCACTTCACCAAACGGCTGCCGCTGACAGTCGAGTTCACCCCGTCCGCCGCCGAAGTACGTCTGTATGACCTGGTGAACGACTATTTGCAGCGCGACGAGCTGTTCGCCTTCGCGGGGTCACAGCGTCATCTCTCCGCCCTGATCATCCGTAAGCGCCTCGGATCGTCGACTTATGCCGTCGCCAGCACCCTGGAAAACATCGCCAAGCGTCTGGCAGACGAGGTCGCCGCCGGGCAGCGACGCGACGGCCGTGGCGGTCTGGTCACCACTGACTTCGCAGTCGATGACGAGATCACCAGCGAGGAACTGGAGGACGCCGAGGAGATCGAGACAGCTGGGCCTGGCCGTGGCGCACCGTCAACATCTGGGTCGCTGGACGAGACTCTCCTGCAGGCCATGAGAGCCGAGGTTGCCGAGCTGCACGAGTACGCGGCCTTGGCGCGGTCGATCACGGTGAACCAGAAGGCCGTCAAGCTCATCGAGGCGCTCGACCTCGGATTCGAGCGGCTTCGCGAGCTGGGCGCTCCTGAGAAGGCCATCATCTTCACGGATTCGACCAAAACGCAGGACTACATCGCGCGTTCCCTTCGAGGGGCTGGTCGCGGTGACGGGCTGGTGCTATTCAACGGCTCGAACAACTTGGCCGAGCAGACGACGATCTACCAGGGCTGGCTCAATGCCAACCAGGACGGTGACCTGATCACCGGCATAGCTGCCGTGGATCGACGCAAGGCGCTTGTGGACTACTTCCGCAACGAGGGCACGATCATGATCGCCACCGAGGCAGCGGCCGAAGGTATTAACCTGCAATTCTGTTCGATGCTCGTCAACTACGACCTGCCATGGAACCCGCAGCGTGTCGAGCAGCGGATTGGTCGCGTACACCGCTTCGGGCAGAAGCACAACGTCGTCGTCGTGAACTTCTCAAACAAGGGCAACATCGCCGAGCAGCGCATCTTGGAGTTGCTGACGAACAAGTTCCAGCTGTTCTCCAGCGTGTTCGGCGCCAGCGACGAAGTGCTCGGCGCGATCGAGGATGGCCTGGACTTCGAGAAGACGATCAACGACATCCTCACCCGTTGCAAGTCTGCCAGCGAGCTGGATGCCGCGTTCAAGGAGCTCGAGGGCCAGTACGCCAGCGAGATCTCATGCGAGATGGCCAGCGCCAAGGCCAAGGTCTTCGACAACCTCGACCCGCACGTGCAGGATCGTCTGAAGGCTTATGACGCACAGTCCGGCGAGGTGCTGAACAAGTTCGAGCGCCTTCTGCTCGCGGTGACGCGGCACGAGCTGAATCGATTCGCCACCTTCGACGGCGACGGGCGCACCTTCGTACTGAACGAGTCACCCGTAAGGGGCGCGCCGACCGGACGCTATTTCTTCAAGTCGCAGCCGCTCGACAACGCCCACCAGTACCGCTACGCGAGCCCGCTCGCCCAGCACGTCGTCAATAGCTCAAAGGCTCACGACACCCCGGCACGTGAGCTGACGTTCTCACTCAGTCAGTCGGAGCGCGTCAGCAGCGCGATCCGAGCACTTGAGGGCACCGGCGGCGAGCTGACCGTCAGCCTTACGACTTTTCGTATGAAAGCACGCGACGAAGATGTCTCCGAGTCCTACATGCTCGCCGGCGCATTGAGCGACGATGGGCGCTGGCTCGACGAGGAGTACGTCGCGGACCTCCTCGGCCTGACTTGCATCGCGGTCGGTGAGCAGCCTGTAGTGATCGACGAGAGCCGCTTTGCGCCGCATCTAAATGCACGCCGGGCCGAGCTGGAGAAGGAAGTCCAGGGTCGCAACTCCCGCTATTACGACCAGCAGGAGGAGCTGCTTTACCGCAACCAGCAAGACCGCAAGGCCGAGCACGAGGGCGCAATCCGTGACTATCGGGCCAAGGAGAAGGAAGCCCGCCGGCTGGCACGTCAGGCCGACGACCCGATGGAGCAGTTACGGCTCAAGAAGGAAGCTCGTAAGTGGGAGCAGCGCGCCGAGGAAGCCGACGAGGACTTCCGCGACGTGCGCAAGAAGCTCCGCACCGAGGCCGACAAGTACCTCGAACTCATCGAGCAGTCGCTCCAGGGAACCCAGGACACGGAGCACCTGTTCACGATCCGTTGGCAGATAGCCAAATAGACCAGAGCCACTCGCACACCCGAAGCGAATTGCTGCAAAGATGAAAGAGATTCTCCTGAATGACTGATGAGATCTACGAAACACCGTCCACCACTCCCAACTTCCAGACCGAGCTGGCAGCGCAGCTGGCCCATCTGATTCCCGAGGCGATCGCCGACGGCAAAGTGGATGTCGAGAAACTGAAGGAACTGCTCGACGGTGACGCGGCCGACAGCAGCGAACGCTTCGGCCTGTTCTGGCCCGGAAAGAAGCGTGCGCTCCGTGCCGCGCAGGAGCCGACGACAGCGACGCTGAAGCCCGATTTCGAGAATTCGAAGGACTGGGACACCACCAAAAACGTCTTCATTGAGGGCGACAACCTTGAAGTGCTCAAGA
Organism: Mycobacterium sp. TH-M82; assembly: GCF_057473605.1. Taxonomy (NCBI): domain Bacteria; kingdom Bacillati; phylum Actinomycetota; class Actinomycetes; order Mycobacteriales; family Mycobacteriaceae; genus Mycobacterium; species Mycobacterium sp. TH-M82. Next base: position 8,417 of record NZ_JBYCKY010000392.1, read on the forward strand.
TCCTGCAGAAGCACTACCACGCCAAGATCAAGATGATCTACATCGATCCGCCGTACAACACCGGCAAGGACTTCGTCTACCCGGACAACTACAAGGAGGGACTCGACACCTACCTCGAATGGACACGACAAGTCAACGAGGAAGGCAAGAAGCTCTCGACCAACGCGGAAACCGAGGGTCGCTACCACTCCAATTGGCTCAACATGATGTATCCACGCCTCAAACTGGCGCGAAACCTGCTGACGGACGATGGCCTTATTTTTATTTCCATCGATGACAATGAGGCGTCGAATCTTAAGAGGTTGTGTGACGAAGTACTCGGAGAGAAGAACTTTGTTGCACAATTCGTTTGGAATACTGAAGGGCACACCGATAACCAGTTTCCGATCAAGATAAATCATGAATATATTCTGACCTATGCCCGGGACGCCCGAACCGCTCAGTTTGGCTATGCAATTGACCCGAACACGAGAGCCGACAGCAACCTTTGGGCGGGAATTGCAGAAAACTCAATCACCAAAAATGGCCCTGCAAACCCTCCAAGTGAAATACAATTGCCGGCCGGATTCCCTGTTGCCTCAACGGCGGAGGTTCGCCTCCCGCCATCGGATTTCCCCTCCGGACTAACTGATGCCATGAGGGTAGATAAGCTCTCGAGCAATCAACTGAAGCGGCGTTTCGGTTCAGTTCAATTCCCGCTACGATTCGATGAACTGCACGCAAAAGACGGGGTCCTGACACGCGAGTGTCGTTTCTATTCGGGCTGGGCAAATGCGAACAAGCTTAAACAATTCATCGATGGAGGATGCGTCAAATTCGCCGACGGCGATGCTGGCGAGATCGATTTCTATCTATCTGAAACCGGAGTAATTTACTACCGACGCGAACGCGGAAGCAAAGCGCGGAATATATTGTCGGTCCTCAGGAACATGGGGACCACCGAGAAAGCGAGTTCTGAACTCGCGCAAATGGGGTTGATGTTCAGCTACCCCAAGCCAACAGATCTCCTCGCTTATCTGATCGAAGTTGGGTGTGGGCCCGGGGAAATAATTCTTGACTTTTTCGCGGGTAGCGCGTCGACAGCCCACGCCGCAATGCTCCTGAATGCCCGCGACCATGGTGGTCGCCGTTTCATTATGGTGCAGCTCCCCCAGCCAACTGAAGATGGGTCGGAGGCTCGCAAGGCTGGCTTCAAGACGATTCCCCAACTCTCTAAAAAACGTATTGATCTAGCTGGGCAAGAACTTGTCGGAGTCACCGATGGTCAGTTCGATACAGGCGACACGGTCGATATCGGCTTCCGTGCGTACAGGCTCGCCGACACAAGCTTTTCCAAGTGGCGACTGTCGAGCGATATCGAGGAGGGCGCCCTCCAACAGCACCTGCTGAGCCTCCGCGACAGTGCGACTGACGAGGCGACGGCCGATGAGCTGGTAACCGAGATCCTGCTTAAGCAGGGCTACTCTTTGACCGAGGCTGTCTCGCCGGCTGCGGTGGGGGGACTCGACGTCCGACTCGTTCGTGACCGCGACGGAGACATCGCCGTGCTCGCCTACTTAGACGAACACACCAAGCCAACCCTTGAGCAGCTCCGCGCCCTCGTCGACGAGTCTCCGACACGGATCATCATCCTCGAAGACGCCTTCCAGGGCGACGACGAACTCAAGACCAACCTTGCCGAGCTCGCAAAGAGCAAGGGCATAGAGCTCTGGACGGCGTGATGAGCGGATCAGGATTTCAGTTCGACGCCAGCCAGCCGTATCAGCTGGATGCGATCGCATCCGTGGTCGACCTGTTCGACGGGCAGCCGAAAGATGCGGAGAAGCTCGTCACGGCGCTGCGTGGTGCGGCAGTGCTGCCCGACTCGGAAGAGGGAGCGCTTGATATCGACCTCACTCAGGAGGTTGGTGCCGTTGGTAACAGCCTCGTGCTCGATCACGACCTGATCCTCGCGAATCTCCAGCGGGTGCAGGATCGGAGCGGTCTTGAGGTCGCACCGCAGCTCTACGACGATGCGCTCGATTTCGACATCGAGATGGAGACAGGCACCGGCAAGACCTATGTCTACCTGCGCACGATCTTCGATCTGGCCGTTAGGTACAACTTCACCAAGTTCGTCATTCTCGTGCCCAGTGTTGCAATCCGGGAGGGCGTCAGCACGAGCATCCGGCTCATGCGAGAGCACTTCGAGAACCTCTACAAGCCGCAGGGCATCACGTTCGATGCCTCGATCTACAGCGGCAAGAGCGCCGAGGAAGTGCAGTCGTTCGCAACGTCGACGAATGTGCAGATCCTCATCATGACGATCGACTCGATCCGTGGCAACGCGAACACCCGCATCATCCATCAGACCCGTGACAAGTTGAACGGCCTGCGGCCCATTGACTACCTGAAGGCGACTCACCCGGTCGTCATCATGGACGAGCCGCAAAATATGGAGTCTCAGCTCTCACAGTCGGCAATTGGCGAACTCGACCCCGTCTTCACGCTGCGCTACAGCGCGACCCACAAGAAGCAGCGCAATGTCGTCTACCGCCTTGACCCAGTCGATGCCCACGACCTCGGGCTGGTAAAGCAGATCGTCGTTGCCGAAGTGCAGCAGCAGGGCGCGGACGCGACGCCGTACATCAAGCTCGTCGACGTGCGGCGTGAACCGTCCTGGTCGGCCCGGCTGGAACTGTCCTGCCGCAAGGCCGATGGATCGCTCGAACGGCGCATCGTGAGTGTGAAGCAGCATCAGGAACTCTCAGACCCGCGCATCACCGACAACCCGATCTACGAGGGTTGGCGCATCAACGAAATGAGCATCGAGCCCGCCTACGTCGACCTCACCACATACGGCTTCCTCGAGGAAGGAGAGAGTATCGGCGCATCCGCCGGCGCGATTTACAAGGAGATGATCCGCGAGACCATCCGCGAGCACCTACGCAAGGAGTCGATGCTGCGCGCGAAGGGCATCAAGGTGCTCAGCCTCTTCTTCGTCGACAAGGTCGCCAGTTACCTGGGCGATGGCACCAACAACGATGACGCGAACGGCGACTTTGTGAGCTGGTTCGATGAGGTTTTCGTCGAGGAGCGTGCCAAGTCCGCGCGCTACCAAGAGTTGCTCACGCAGACGCCGATCGAGCTTCGACGCGCCTACTTCTCCCAGATCAAGCGCGGCAAGACGACCACGTTCCAGGACTCGTCCGGCACAACCAAAGCCGATGACGATGCCTACGAACTGATCATGCGGGACAAGGAGCGACTGCTCGACGAGAACGAGCCGGTACGGTTCATCTTCAGCCACTCCGCCCTGCGCGAGGGCTGGGACAACCCCAATGTCTTCCAGATATGCACTCTGCGCGAGATGGGCGCCGAGACCGAACGCCGCCAGACCCTCGGGCGCGGCCTGCGTCTGCCCGTTGCGAAGACCGAGGACGGCTACGCCCGGGTAGCCGACCGTGGAGTCGCGACACTGACGGTGGTGGCGAACGAGTCGTACACGAAGTTCGCGGATGCCCTGCAGAAGGAGTACAAGGAGGCCGGCGTTGAGATCGGCCGGGTGCGCAAAGCCGAGTTCTCGAAGATCCCGCTACAGGACGAGAACGGCGCCCCCACCGACGACCAGTTCGGGTACCAGCGTTCCCTGCTCGTATGGGAACACCTCAAGGACAAGGACTTCATCGACAAGGAAGGCACCGTCACCTCGAAGTTCCAGCCGAACCAGCTCGGTTTCAGCCTCGACCTGCCGGCCGACTTCGCCTGGGCGGAGGGCGCCATCATCGAGCTGGTCGAGCGCGCGCACATCGGCAAGTACGTCAAACCGGTCAGCAAGCGCAAGCCGCGCAGACCCAACAAGCAGCTCTACTCAACGCCAGAATTCGAAGAGTTCTGGGAGACGATCAGCCGTAAAACGACCTACCGCGTCACGGTTGTTCGTGACGACCTGATTAAGAATGCGGTCAAGGCTGTTCGCGAGGCTCCGAAAATCGACCCACTACGCATCCTGATCACTCGCGCCGGAGTGCGGCTACTTCGAGGTGGAGCCAAAGGCGAAGAACTCGGCACCCGCTCGGCAGATCTTAAGGGCAGTTACGACTTACCGGACATCATCACGGAGCTGCAGGAGACGACGTCCCTGACCCGCAAGACCATCGTCGACATCCTGATCGGTAGCGGCCGGTTGGGCGAGTTCATCGGCAACCCGAACGACTTCATCGCGATGGTCAAGCGTGCGCTCCAGGCCGAGTTGGCCAAGATCGTGGTCGAGGGGATCCAGTACGAGAAGATCGCGGGGTCGGTCTACGAGCTTCGTGAGCTACAGAAGGATGGCGAGGAGGAGAAGGAACACTTCCTTGACCAGATGTACAAGGTCCAGCACACCCAAAAGACGGACTTCGACTACGTCGTCTTCGATTCCGACGTTGAGCGCCAGTTCGCCGAGCTACTCGACTCACGCGAGGACATCAAGCTGTTCATGAAACTCCCCACGAAGTTCAAGATCGACACACCCGTTGGCCCCTACAACCCCGACTGGGCGATCATCAAGCACGAGGGCGGCGAAGACCGGATCTACATGATCCGCGAGACGAAGAGCACTCTCGATGATTCGAAGCTTCGTCCCATCGAGTTGGCGAAGATCAAGTCCGCCAAGCACCACTTCGAAGCCATCGGTGTCGAAAATTACGCGCGGGCGGTGCCGGGAGCGTGGCGGCTATGACGAACAGGTACTCGATAGCAATGTCGTTCGGAGACCTCAGCGATGAGTGAGACTGCCCGATCGTGGCTGAACAGCCTGACGAGCCTCTACACGCCGACGTCGACGCAGTTCGACGCGGCCAGGAGCCACCGCGCCTCGATCGAGTCGCGGTTGGATGCTGCTATCGGCATCTACCGCATGTTCGAGATCGGTTCACTGCGGCACGGCACGGGTATCTGGCAGTACAGCGACGCCGACTATCTCGTATCGCTCAAGGGCGACAAACCAGCATCACCGTGGACGACACTGACTAAGGTCAAGGAAGCGCTTCAGCAGCGCTTCCCGGGGACCAGCGTTGTGATCCGCCAGCCTGCCGTCGTCTGCAACTTTTCAGATGGATTGGTTGAGGTTGTTCCCGGGTTCATCAGCGACAGCGGCTATTGGATTGCCAACCCCGCCGGTGGCTGGATGAAGAGTCATCCAGAAGAGCACAACGAGTATGTCAACTCGATCAACAGTAAGCACAACGGTGGGGCGAAGACGCTCGCTCGTCAGTTGAAGATCTGGAAGTACCTTCGCAACGTCCCGATTTCGTCCTGCTACCTCGAGATGCGGGGCGCCAAACATCTCGACGGTGAGTCAGCGTACTTGCCCTTCTGGGATCTCTATCTCGCGCTCGACAAGATGTACGACGCGAACCTGGCGGCGATGAACGACCCAACCGGCCTGGGTTCGCGGTACGGGGCATGCTCGTCGGAAGCGAACCGACTGGACGCGCTCTCCAAGCTTGGCACCGCCGTCGTCCGCGCCAACAAAGCCCGGGAGTTTGAGGCGGACGGAAAGCACGCCCAGGCAATCGAGCAGTTGAAGCTGCTCTTCAACAGGTAGCAGCCGACCATGACAGATACTGGCGATTACACCCCACCCGCGACAGGAGTGACGCTCCTGAGCCGTCAGGACGAACCCGATGCGTTGCGCCTTCTCATCGCCCAGAAACGTCTGTACTCGCGTGCCAAGCGTTGGGTCTCAATTCGCTGGTTCGGGATGCTCGTCATCGGCTTCGCCGCGCCCATCGTTGCGGTGATCTGGCCTCAGAGCAGTGTGGTGGTTGGCAGCATCGCGGGAGCGTGGCTCTTCCTCGGACGCACTCTGCTGATGCACGGTCAGAAGAAGAGCACGGAGCAGGCTGCTGCCGTGCAGGAGCAGTTCGACTTCTACGTCTACGGCATGCCCTCGGGGACGCCTCGCCCGAAGCTGCCATCGCTTGAGGACATCTCGCTGGCCGCTGGGCCTGACGGGGAGCTCGTCGCCGTTGCCGAGCAGGAGGAGATGCTTGGCTGGTACGTCGTCGCCGAAGACGATCCGGGCGAAGTTGCGGTTGCGATCGCTCAACGCTCGAACGCCGCATACAGCTATCGCCTCCTGAGGTCTACCGGGATCGTCTGGTCGGTAGTTGCTGTGCTCTGGGCAGTGGCACTCACCACGATCTGTGTCGTCACCGGGCTGACGCTCGTGACATTCCTGCTCGGGGTCGTCCTGCCGCTGCTACCTGCGTTCCTCGATGTGACCGAGTACATCGTCGCGATCGTGCGCTCGGCAAAAGACCGCGAGGCGCTCTATCGAGAGATCGAAAGCAGAATCGGCAACGAGGATGAGTCGATCACCGGCGAGAACCTGCGCGTCTGGCAGGAGTCGCTTTTCGAGCTCCGTCGCGACACGCCCGCAGTCCCGGATTTCATCTACAAGCTCCAGCGTCGAAAGAACGAGGCAGCGATGTCAGCCGCCGCCGCGCAGTTGAGCAAGCGTGCTCGCCAGCAGGGCGAATGACAACCACATACCGGGATCGGGCTACACACGCCCGCCGACGTGCACTTCGGGCTGGCCGCCGCCAAGGCCGTCGACCGGCAAGCCGTGCTCACCGACGCCCGCGCCCGACACCCGCACCGCTTCGGCACCACCCGCGCACCGAAGATCCTGCACCTGCCCGACACCGTCTGGATCAACCCACCAGCCCAGGAGGCCGACACGACAGCCGCTTAACACCCGATGGACTCAAACGCCTTGACAAATTCCGCATCACCAATCGAGTCAACTGAGGGAGCATCCGATGAGTGCGCCGTACGTTTCGATCAAACGGCTGGTGGACAACTCGCTCGCGGCGATGCTGGCTGCGGTCGAGGTCTACAACAAGCCGCAGATGACGTACCGCGACGAGGTCACCGTCATGCTCATTGTTAACGCCTGGGAGCTGGCGCTCAAGGCTACGCTGCGGCAGAAGAACCGCTCGATCTTCTACCCGAAGCAGCGGGGCGAGCGGTACCGCTCAGTCGGGCTCGACGACGCGCTGGGGAGGGTCAGCGCGAACAAGCTCTGGCCCGCCAGCATCGATGGTCCTGCGGCCACTGCCAACGTTAAGGCGCTGGCTGAGTACCGAGATCGAGCCATCCATCTTTACAACGCGCAAGGGTTGGGTGCGGTGATCTACCCCTTCCTGCAGCAGAACGTCCTGAACTACCGGGACTTCATGCTGGCGAAGTTCAAGAAGGATCTGGCCGACTCGATGACCTGGCAACTGCTGCCACTGGGAGCAACGGCGCCGGCCGACGCAGTTCAGTTCATGAAGGTCGACAGGAACGCCACGATGGTGGCTGAAGTGCAGGAGTTCATTGATGAGCTGCGACACCTCATGGACGACGTCGAGGCCGCTGGCAGCGACATGGCGCGCGTGGCAACGGTCTACGACATCAACATGCAGTCGGTGAAGAAGATGACCAGCGCCGATCTCGTCGTCGCCGTCTCGCCGACCGCGGACGGGCAAATCGTCGTGCGCAAAACCGACCCAAACCAGACTCACCCGTACAGCACGACAGAGCTACTCGACAAGGTGAACGAGAAGCACAAGGGCCGGAAGCTGACGACGTATGACTACCAGGCGATCTGTTGGAAGGAGTCGCTGCGCGAGAACACCAAGTACGCGTGGAAGCACAGCAACGGGGCCGCGCACGTCTGGTCAGGCGACGCGGTCAGCTACTTGGCATCGTTGACTGATGAGCAATACGACGCGATTCGCGCGGAATATCGGGAGCACCTGCAGCAGTGAGCCTCCTGCAGCTGCCGGGAGCGAAAGAGCGGGCCTTCCGTCGGCGCAAGAAGAAGTCCAGATTCTGAATTTCTGCGCGCCCGAGACTCCCCCTGCCGGTCGTTCCATAGAATCCTGAACCGCCAACTATATTGCGACGCAACGCTAACGGCACGTCTCAGTTGAATTGGCGGTTACCAGGTCGAACCCGACAACTAAATTGAGACCGGACACAGGCTTCGTCCGCCTGCGCCGCCCATGGAGGCCAAAGCGCAAGGACAACAGCGGCATTCGCGATGTAATCCACCCAACCCGGTGCCCTTATCGAGCCGGCTTCCTCGACCCTGGCCGACCAAACGTTGCCGATGCGATGGACCTACCTGCACGGATGTGGTATTGATTCATCAGATGATTCAATGATTCATCGGATGATACAGGGGTTGGGAGGCCGGATTGCCCGTCGACAAGAGCGGTCGCGTGTTCCTCGTGGGCTCGGTGCCGCTGCTGCATCCCGAAGTCCAGACCGTCGATGAGATGCTCGATGGCTGGCGCAACCAGCAGCTGTGTCGCAACCTGGCCCACGACACGATCGAGCCTCGGATCGCGACGGTCCGGCGGTTCATCGACCAGACCAACGAGTTCCCGTGGTCGTGGACGCCGGCCATCGTTGAGGAGTTCTTCGGCGACTTGCGCAGCATCAAAGGTCGCCGGCAGTCCACGGTGCGCGGCTATCAAAATACGTTGCGGCTGTTCTGCTCCTACATCGCCGACCCGGACTACGGCTGGGACCGGGTCTGCGAGCAGCGGTTCGGCACCCATCCTGCCCAGGTGTTCTTCGCGTGGAACAGCGCGACCCATGTCCAGGACAACGAGCAGTCCCCCGAGAAACGGCCGTTCACCAAACAAGAGCTGCAGGACTTCTTCGACCACGCCGACGACCAGGTCACCGTGATCGCCAATTCCAGGAAGAAGGGCTGGTTACCGGCTTACCGCGATGCCGTGATGTTCAAGGTCGCCTACTCCTACGGGTTACGGTTCAACGAACTACGACACCTGCAGACGGTCGACTTTTCCCGCAATACCCACGCTCGAGAGTTCGGCCACTACGGCGTGGTTAAGGTCCGCTACGGCAAGGCCAAGAAAGGATCGCCACCCAAACGCCGTACCGTGCTGACCGTGTTCGACTGGACGCCGGAAGTCGTCGCCGACTGGCTGACCCATGGGCAACCCTATATGGACGACGGCATCGACCTGTTTCCCAGCGAGCGCGGCGCCCTGGTCGCCGAGAGGACGCTGTTGCGCAGGTTTCGGCGCTACTGCCAGGACCTCGGCCTGTCCGACGGACTCGACATGCACTCATTTCGCCGGTCCTACATCACCCATCTCATCGAAGACGGTTGGGACGCCAAGTTCGTCCAGGATCAAGCCGGCCACGAATACGCCAGCACTACCTCGCTGTACACGGGTGTCTCCAGTGATTTTCGGACCCGGACCCTGCGTCAGGTGCTTGATCGCACCGTCAAGGATGCGCTTGCGCTCGGAGAGGAGACATCGTGAAACGCGAAGTCGACTACAGTTGGCGCCTTGCTGAGCTGATGGCCGCCCACGGCATGCACAACAGCACCGAGCTGATCCCCCTACTCGCCGAACGCGGGATACAGCTCTCACGCCCGCAGGTCTACCGCGTCGTACATCAACGCCCCGAACGGATCTCGCTGCAACTGATGGCAGCCCTCTGCGACATCCTCGGCTGCGGGGTCGAGGACCTGGTGACCGTGACCGCTACCGATGTCCGCCGGCGAAAGACCGCCTCCGGCACCTCACCTTCGCCACCGCCCAACGTCGTCGAACTCAACAAATCAGTACGGCCCCGACGAGCGCGCATCATCACCGATGGCGCCGATTAAGCCCACACCGCGCTCCACCCGACGTGGGCGCCCACCCGTCACGAACGGAGCCGCCGAGTGCAGCCGCTGCCACCGCAAGGCCAACAAGCTGCGCGTGGAATGGCCCGGTGACCGGTTGTGCCACAGCTGTTTTTACAGCGCCATGCGCACCCACGGCATCTGCCCGAACTGCGGACACGACGGCGTCCTGCCCGGCCGTTGCCGCCACGACGACCCACGGCCGGTCTGCCTGCTCTGCGCCGGCATCGCCGGCAACTACACCTGCAAAACCTGTGGGCGGGAAAGCGAACTCTACCGCCGAGGCGAATGCGCCCGATGCACGCTACGCGAAGACCTGTGCAAGATTCTGCTGCACCACCCGGCCGACCCTGCCGCCATGCACACCCTCATCGAAGTCCTGTGCGGCGTGGACCGACCCGAGAGCATCCTGACCTGGAAACGCAACGTCGAGGTGCTCAGATTGCTCGGCGCGATCACCTCGGGTGCTATACCGCTCACCCACGACGGGCTCACCGCGGCCGGGCCCGGCCGCCACGTCGATCACCTCCGCAGCCTCCTGCAGCACCACGGACTGCTCCCCCAACGCGACGAACATCTCGCCCGCTTCGAGGTCTGGCTCGCCGGCAAGCTCGACGCCATCGCCTCGCCGACCATCCGCGCCCCTGTCGAGCAGTTCGCCACCTGGCACCACCTGCGCCGCCTGCGCAGCATGTCCAAGCCAGGTCAAGGCACCGACGGGCCGAGACGCTCAGCGCAGCAAGAGATCACCGAAACGATCAAATTCCTCACCTGGCTGCACAGCACCCACCACCGTGCGGTCGCCCAGTGCACACAACGCGACGTCAACGAGTACCTCGCCTCCGGTCCGACCACCCGCCATTCGATCCGAACCTTCTTCATCTGGGCCACCGGCGCGAAGATCACCACCGGCGTAAAGATCGGATTCCGACAATCCAGAACCACGCCGACGATCACCCAGGAGCAACGTCTGGCCTGGATCAACGAGATGCTTACCGGCGACTCCGAAACCCTTCCCTACCGAATCGCCGGGGGCCTCCTTCTGCTCTACGCCCAACCGCTGACGAAGATCTCCGCGCTGGAGACCACCGCCATCGCCCGAAAAGATGGCGAGACCCGTATCGCACTCGGTACCGAACCAGTCCCAGTCCCCGAGCCGTTCGCCTCACAGCTCAACTACTACCGGGGCCACCGCCCCAACCTGCGCACCGCAGGAGGTGCCGTCGGCACGCCTTGGCTATTCCCCAGCAGCCGACCAGGCCGACACTTCGACCCCCAGACCATCATGAAGCGGCTCGGCTCCCTCGGGATCGACCTGCAAGGCGCACGCAACACCGCGCTGCAGGAACTCGTCTCCGAAATCCCCGCCCCCGTCGTCGCCGAGATGCTCGGCTACAGCGACCAGGTCACGCAGAAACACGCCACCGAATCCGGCAACACCTGGGGAAAGTACGCGCACACCCGCTCCCGCCGCGCAGCAGCGGTCCACGACGGCCTCGTACACTTACCTCCGGTCGACAACCGTGAGGTCGGCCGGAAACGCAAGACTGAGAAACTGACGCTGAAAACAGATCGTGACGATGAGCTGCGCAACCTGGAAGACCGAGACCAGCGGCGCCTTAGGGACATCGAAGCTCACGATGCGGCCGTACGTTCCATCGGCGATGCCCAGGCCGCACTGCGGGCCGCAGAAGAACGGCTCACCTGCACGGTGTTGACGGCACGTCAAGCCGGCATGTCCTGGGCCAAAATTGGTGCAGCAGCCGGCATGTCGACGCAAAACGCTCATCAACGCTGGGCACGACGTGCCCGGACCGTGGGTCATTGAACCGAGGAACCGAACTAGCCGAGAGATCGATATCGACAGCACATACGTGGTCGCATCTGAAGCCTGCATTTAGCAACTGCTCGCCAGCTGCGAGCTGAAGTCGGCGCGCCTCAACGCCGCCGCGGGCATCACCGCCCTCAGCGGCGTCCTCAACCCGGCCCGTTGACGTCCGGTTGTGAGTTCGATGTCAAAAGTCGTCGTGGCCCCTTGGATCGCAGATCCTCGTCGGTAGATTGAGATGGTGCGGACTACTGCCCTTCGTCGGAGGGCGCCCAGGATGAGCCTGGCGGCAGGCATCGCACCGCTCCTGCTAGCAGGCGTACTCGCCCCGACAGCCACGGCGGCTGTCCCCTTGGGCGGAGGATCTGGCATCAGTGTTAACGGCACGCTGTGCACCCTGACGACGATCGGTCACGACAGCTCCGGTGATCTGGTCGGGTTCACCTCAGCACACTGTGGTGGCCCAGGCGCCACCGTCGCTGTCGAAGACGCCGGGGCGGTGGGCAAAGTAGTAGCCGCCAATGCGGGCCCGGACTACGCCGTGATCAGATTCGACCCCGCCGCGGTGACGCCGACCCCCGACGCCGACGCTTTCCCCATCAACGGCATCGGCGCAGCTCCGCCACCCGGTCAGACACAGTGGGCGTGCCAGCAGAGCCGGGCGACTGGGCACGTGTGCGCCAACGTGGTGGGCTCGGTCGTCATCGACACCCGCCCGCCGGGCACCGAAACCTCACCGGAGAAGGCGCAGAAAATCCAGCAAGCCACCGCCACCTTCGACGCCATCGAATGCGCCAACCCCGGCGACGACGGGGCGCCTGTCACCGTCGGCGACCTGCTGGTCGGCATGATCCGCGGCGGGTTCACCCCGACCGGCGAAGCGTGCCCGCAGCCGTTCGTTGCCCCACCGCATGCCCACGTGCCGCAGAGCACGCGCACCGTAGTGGTGTCGATCGACGCGATCCTCGGCGACGCGAATGTCAAAGGCGGGCCGGGAGCGGGGTTCGTTCCGATCCCGGGGTGAACTTCGTCTACCGACCGCCAGATGCAGCTTGTAGATTCCAAGCGGGTTAAGGAGGCGAGGCTATGCGGATCGTGTACCTCTGGCGGCTCGGCGTTGTCCCGTTGCTGATGGTTGTGGTCGGGTGCCTGCTCGCTCCGACAGCCTTGGCAGCCGTCCCGCTCGGGGGTGGTGCTGGCATCGTTGTCGCCGGCAGTTATTGCACTCTAACCACGATCGGTCACGACAACACCGGCGAGCTGGTGGGTTTCACTGCCGGGCACTGCGGTGGGCCCGGTTCTGAGGTCTCGGCCGAGGGAACACCCGGCACCCTGGGAACTGTGGTGGCCGTCGGTGACAGCCTCGACTATGCGGTGATCAAATTCGATCCGGCCAAAGTGGCACCAACTGCCAACTTCGCCGGGTTTGCCATTAACGGAGTCGGTCCCGAACCGCAATGGCGCCAACCGGCCTGCACCCTCGGAGCCGCCACCGGAAACTACTGCAGCAAGATGCTCGGACTGCCAGGTACAGGCCCGTACCAAACCATGCCCAGCCCCTATCAGCCCGGCGATGACGGACGCCCAGTCACCGCCGAAGACCTGCTGATCGGCCTGGTCTACCGGGGCTACATCTTGCCTGCCAACGACATCTACACCTACCCCATAGCAGAGACCAAGAGCGTCTTATTCAGCGCTGTCCTCGACGACATCGCCGCCAAGGGCTACCCGGGTGCCGGGTTCGTCCCGATCCCCGCATGAGATGGGCTCACCTCAGAGGGCTGAGTTCGCGGCAGTTCCGTTTGCCCCAGATCGAATGACAAATCACCTCAACCGGATTGTCACTTGATCTGAGGCGCCGCAGGTCACACGATCGCTCCTACCTCAGATGCAACGACAACGGACAGCTGGCGCTCCCGCTCGCCGCCACGAATCGATCAGCCCCACCCAGTGGCCAGCCCTAACGATGTGTCCGCCCGAGCCGGTGAGAACTTTCATTCCTGGTATCGAGGAAGACACTGAAGACACCGGCCCCCCCATGCCGCCAAATCCTAGACTGAGGCACCATATGATGCCCGCCTCGTCACTGGGAAGTACCCACCCGTCCGCGGATCACAAGCGTGCACACGACGGGAATTCTGCGAGCGCGGTTACCTGCGGCCGACTCGCGCCCGAAAACCTCAACGAAACCCGGGACACGCCACTAGATGCTCAGGTCCATGTCGGCTGCGCCGGCGGCGAGCAGATCAACGTTCGAGTCGAGGATGGAGCTGAGTCCGTTGCCGTCGAGCACGAAATCGATTTCGGTGGCGAGGTAGCCCAGGGAGTCGGTCGGAATCAGGTAGCCGCCGCCGGGTTGGAGGAACGCCCCGTCGATGCCGTCGAACGTCGCGCTGGAAAACGCGTTGTGGTCGAACGAGTAGATCAGGTCGGTGAGCGGGTGGTCGTTGTTTTCTTCGTAATAGGTGACTGCGTTGTAGAAGTTTGCCGCGTCGGCCGGGTCGGTCTGGAACAAGGCTGCGTCAAGGGTCGCGTTGTGTGCGCCGACGCTGCCCTCGGCCCCGAACAGCGCCGAGTAGCCCTGGTCGTCGACCGGTGTGCCGTTTTCGGCGGCGGTGTCGGGGTTGCCATCGGCGAAGGTGTAGTCGGTGGGGATGTTGGTGGCGCCCGGCGGCGGGGTGGCCCCGTTGAGGTCGGTGGCGATGTCGGCCGCGTTGAGGTCCGAGCCGCTGGCAAACTGGTAGCCATCGATGCCCAGGGCGGCGGTGACTTGGCTTGCAGATACAGAGCCGCCGAAAATATCGGTGCCGCGATCGGTGCCTGCGGTCAGGATGCCTTGGTAGGCGGCGAGTGCGTTGGCGACCTCGCCGACGGTGGTGTCGCCGCTGAAGTCCGAGCTGGTGACCCCGTCTGTGCTAAGGACTGATTGGATTTCGTCGCCCGAGGGGATGACGTGGTTGAGGTCGTAAGCGATCAAGGGCGAATCGTAATAGAGGGCCTGTCTTGTGGGTTGGTTGACGATGCCGTCGCTGATGAAGACGTTGGTCACCTCGCTTGCGGTGACATCGCCGCCGAACACATCGGTCTGTGTGTTGCCAGCGAGGGCGGTCGCTGCGTCGAGGACGGTGGTGGACCCAGTGAAGTCACTGCTCACAAGCCCGTAACCGGTCAGCACGGCTGCAACGTCGTCGGCGGTCGGGCCCGGGTCGGCCAGGGCCGCCGCCGCGGTTCCCAAGCCAACCAGCAAAGCCAACGCGCCACCAGCGCCGACACGGGCAGCGATAATGCGACGGGCCATATCTGAATCTCCTATCGAGACGCACCCGGGTGTGCGACACCAGCGCGAGGTCGCCAGTGATTGTGCGACGAACGCGACCGAGAACTGAAAAGCAAGCTACACCGATGTCGGCAACTGTCAGTTCTTCCCGTAAGGTTCTCCCTTGAGGCCCGGACAGTGCCGACGGCTCGCCATCACGCCACCCCGCTGATTCGGGAACGGCGAAACCATCGATATCTCCGAACGTGTTCTCCGGTGGCGCCACCCGCCGATACGGCATAGCCGACCAATTTCAGATACTGTTGCCCGGCACGACGCGCCGCTGCGCGTTGGACCAGATCGCCTTGAGCCCGGCCATGGCATCGTCGTGGGTGATCAGCCAGTGCCCGCCCTGGTCGACCAGAACAATTGGGCCGGGAGGCGTGTATTGGTTGTACCACCGTCCCGTGGTGGACACGGTGGCCCCGGCCAGGTTGTTGGCTGCGGGTTGAATGTTGGTCACCATGAAGGTCAGCGGTAACAGCCCGACCGCATTCATCCGGTTCAGGCGGTCGTCGATCGATTCAGCTTCCTCAGGGGTGAAACCGGGGGTGACGATGTCGGTCTTGTCCGCGGCGGGAATGTTTGGGTCAGTCAGCTTGGTCATGATGGCTACCACCTCGTCGACGGTGGGCACCGGTCCGGTGCAGGGAGTTTCGCCTGGGTCTCCGCAGTCCGCGTAGGCCGGTGGTGCGGCGGTCACGACTGTTGCGGGTGCGGCGATCAGCGCCGCCGCCAGCAATACCTTTGCGACACCGGATAATTTGGTCCGAAACATCGGCGGTCCCTCCCCTCCCGGAACATTGTTGAGGCTATCCAGCTACGCGACCGCGGCCGGACTTACGTTGCATCCCTTGCGCTGGCGGTCAGCGCGCTAACACCGATCCCGAACTCGGCTTAAACCCACCTCTGAAACGGTAACTCGGCCCAGGTGTAGGCACTTGACCGAGTTTTTGCGCTCTGGTCTGAGTGTCAGAGAGCGAAGTCGGGGAGCAAGGCACTCGCATCGGCCGCGACCGATGGGTCGATACCGAGCCAGTCATCGAACAACGTCATCGCATTGGTCCAGTCGGCGCTGTCGCCTTGGAACGCCGCGCCGAAGAGGTCGTTAAACAGTGCCCCGTCTTGTGGGTCGGCAAGTTGAACCCCGCCGATGTCGATCGGGCCGGTGGCGTCTGGGTTGACCAGCGGCGGAGCATCTGGGCTGCCGTAGTTGAAGAGATCGACGAGCTGGTTACCACCAGCGTCAGGCACCAGAAACGCCATGACAGCGTTGTCTTGGCCGGCTTGAACGGAGGAGATCTCGAATCCGGAGAACCAGTTGTCTTGGATGTTCAGGTTGTCCGCCGTACCGATAGTGGACAGGGCTGTGTTAAATGATTCGTTCGATCCGATGTCGCTGAGCGGTGTCGCCGCGACGTTGCCAAAGCTGCCGTTGATCGGTTCGGTGCCCAGACCCAGCGAATCGCTCGGGTCCGACAACGTAGCGGCGGGCAACAGGCTGTCGGTCCCATCACCGCCCGTCAGTGTCACCGTCCAGCCGTTGATCTCCTCGGTGCTGTCGTCGGCGTGCGCGGCACCCATCCCGAGCAGTGCCGCGGCCACTGCCGCGCCACCGGCCACACCCGCACCAGCACCCCAGCGGCCAATACGGCAAACGAGCATTTCACGAGCCTTTCGACGATTTATAGCGACCGCCGCGTCGGCGATGGGGATACATGGTACGCGGCCATCCTGACAGTTAGCTGGTTTCGCACTGAACAATGCCCGCCCGCCACCGAACAACAGTTTCTCATCAGCGGCGATTGTTGACCGGGGATTTATCCGGGGGTGCCAGGGGTGCCGTCGCTACCGCCGTTGCCACCGTTGCCGCCGGGTCCAAACGAGAGGCCGTTGGCACCATTGCCGCCGTCGCCCCCGCGGCCGTCGCCTTCCGGACCGACTTGCCCACCGTTGCCGCCGTTCCCGCCGGTGTTGAGCTCACTGCCGCCGCCGTTGCCGCCGTTGCCGCCGTCCCCACCGGTCCCACCGTTGGCTGCGCCACCGATCCCACCGATTCCCGCAGCGCCAGGTGTAACACCCGATGCCCCGTCACCACCGTCGCCACCGTTACCTCCATGCCCGCCGTCACCGGCGCCGCCCCCGCCGCCACCGCCACCGCCGGTCGGCGCGCTGAGGAAACCGCCTGCCCCGCTGCTCCCGCCGACTCCACCCTGGCCGCCGGTACCGCCGTCACTGGCGCCACCGGTGCCGCCGTCACCACCGGAGCCTGATGAGGTCAGGTTCAACGAGATGCTGCTGCTAGTAGCGCCGGTGCCGCCGTTGCCGCCGTGGCTTGCTTGCCCGCCGTCGATCCCGTTTCCGCCGTCGCCGCCGTTACCGCCTGCACCGGCGACACCGACTCCACTCGACCCGGGCTCGCCTCCGATGCCGCCGTTACCCCCAGTACCGGCCACGCTGCCGGCTCCAGTCGCGGTACCGCCGTTACCGCCGACGCCACCGTCACCGCCTGCGCCGATACCAGGAAGGCCAAGTGTTGGGCTAGCGGCGCCGCCGTTACCGCCGAGACCGCCGGCCCCGGCGACGCTGTCGAGACCGCCGGCCGCACCACCATCACCGCCGGCTCCACCATTACCTCCAACAGCAACGGTCAGGAACGGAGCCAGCAGGACGGGGATTAAGAGTTCTGCGCGGCTGCCCACACCGCCGGCCCCACCGTCACCGCCGGCCCCGGCGACGCTGTCGGCACCGGATGCCGAGCCACCGGCACCGCCGTTGCCGCCGTTGCCACCGATCCCGACCGTCCAATAGCCACCCATGCCACCGGCACCACCGTTGCCGCCCGCCTCACCAGCGGCCCCAGCCCCGCCATTGCCGCCATTGCCGCCGTCACCGACCAAGTACCCGCCGGCGCCGCCGGCCCCACCGTCGGCGCCAGCCCCGCCATCACCACCGACGCCCCCATTGCCAAACAGCCCAGCGGCGCCACCATCACCGCCGGCCACCCCGGCCTGGTCACTACCCCAGCCGGTGCCGCCGTCACCGAAGAACCAGCCACCGTCGCCCCCGGTCGGATCAGCCGACGTCCCCACATCGCCGTTGCAGATCAGGCCACAATGGTCACCAACGGCAAATAGCGGGTTGATCAGGTTGTCCAGCTGTGTGCCGAACGAACTGGCGATCCACTCCTCACCGAAACTGTGCAGCGGAGCATAGATCAGACCAATCAGGCCACCGGAGTCGATATACCCGGTCAACGAATCAATACCCGCGCCGGCTGCGGCCGAGTCGACGAGTTCCGGCGCCGTAGCGTCGGCCGTCGGCGGGGGCACCCAGAGTGCCGGATCAAACAGATCGTCGATGTCGAAATCCGCCCGGGCTACCGGCGCGACCGCCATCAGCAATGCCACCGCCGAACCCAACCCGACCAGCCGACGACGCTGGCGTCGCGGAATCGAAGACAACCTTTCGCCACTGTCGTCACGCTCATGACCGTGCGGCCGGCCCGAACTTACGCGCCAACCCCCAATTCCAGCGAGGACTTCAATTCCGTCATTGGCACCGCGACCAGTGTGCATAAACGGCATTCTTCAGCCCCCTCCTGTGAATATGCTGCCCGGCGCACACTGTCAACGCAGCTCGTTGGGGAGGCGCCGTGTCTCGCTACTCACTGGCGGGAAACTGCTGCCAGGACAGTGAACGTGCCCTACTTCGTTTCGTTCGGGTGACTGGTGTGCACCTGCTCGAGGTAGACCGTCCGGTCCTCGACGAAGAACCAGATGCCGGCGGTGCCGTTGAGCGTCGGCTTGTGTTGCCAGCGCTCGTGGGTCTTGTCACCGCGGGAGATCGTACCGAGATTACCGCGCAGCGGGAATACGACCGGATCGAATACGGCGGGTTACCAGTAAACGTCGCCGTTTTGATCCGCTGAATCATGTTGCATCCGAAGTGACCCTCGCCTGCCGTCTGGGGTCGATTTGGCCAAAGCGCCTCGACACCA
>NZ_JBYCKY010000393.1:0-2282 GCF_057473605.1 Mycobacterium sp. TH-M82
CCAGCCCGCGCTGGCCAGCGTCGCAGGAGCGGTGGCCGCCGGGGTGGCCGCGGACCACGTCGCCGGTACCGACAACCCGCCGACTCCAGAGGCCTGGCCGATACTCGCCAGCACCGGCGTGCCGCCGAAGCCGGCGGTGGCCGCCGGTGCCACGGCGTGCACCGGGAACGTTGCCGCCAAGCCGGCACCCAAGGCGGCGCCCAAACCGTCGATACCGGCAATACCCGCGCCGTGGGCATTGGCCAGACCGACCCCGGCGGAAATACCCGCGAACATGTTCCAGGCACCGATGTTCCCCGCCATGCCGAGCAGGGTCTGACTACCGTTCCAAATCCCGATATTCTCCGTCGAGTTAATGAGATCTGTCAGGAAAGCGGATCCCGCCAGCGGGGACGCGAGCCCCTGCACGGTGTTGGGCAGGGCCGCGACCAGCTGCGACAGCCCGGTCTGCGTGCCGGTGGTTGAACCAGCTGCCTGGGCGACCGCGGCGGCCTGGCCGGCCAGCCCGGACGGGTTCGTGGTCTGTGTCGGCGAGGTCAGCGGCTTCAGTACCGCGGCGCTCGCCGAGGACGCCGCATAGTTGTACATCGCGGCGGCGTCCTGGACCCACATTTCGCCGTAGCTGGCCTCAGTGGCCGCGATCGCGGCGGTGTTCTGCCCCAGGAAGTTCGTCGCGACCAGCGCCGCCAGCTGAGCCCTGTTAGCGGCTATCGCAGGCGGCGGCACCGTCATCGCAAACGCTGCTTCGTAGGCGGCCGCCGATGACATCGCTTGGGCGGCAGCTTGTTCAGCGGCCGCGGCGGTGCGGTGCAGCCACGCCACATACGGTTCGACCGCAGCGGCCATCGCTGTGGACGCCGGACCT
Source organism: Mycobacterium sp. TH-M82 (assembly GCF_057473605.1). Classification (NCBI taxonomy): domain Bacteria; kingdom Bacillati; phylum Actinomycetota; class Actinomycetes; order Mycobacteriales; family Mycobacteriaceae; genus Mycobacterium; species Mycobacterium sp. TH-M82. The sequence goes on from NZ_JBYCKY010000393.1 coordinate 866, forward strand.
AGCCACTGTTCGCCGGTCAGCGCTGAGATCACCGACTGGTAGGAAGACGCCGTGGTAGTCAACTCGGCGTCCAGCGCGTTCCATGCGGCTGCGGCGGCCATCATCGGTCCCGACCCGGGGCCGGCGTACATCCGTGCGGAGTTGACCTCCGGGGGCAATGCTGCAAAGTCCATTTCTTTAATTCCTTTTCGTTGTCGTCGATTTCGTGTTTGACCTGTGGATTGGTTAGCTCATATAACCGCTGGGCGTGGCATCACGGTGGGTTTGACGCCGTAGCGTGGTGTACCGAAGCCGAAGCCTCCGCGCCCTGCCGAGGCCACCGAGGGCACTCCAGCGGGCATGGTCGGCACCGCTGTGCTGTGTGGGCCGGGGGCGGTCCAGCCCGCACCCGCCAGCGTCGCGGGCGCACCACTGGATGTCGGCATGACCTGCCCGGCCCAACTGGGTGGCACCGACAACGCACCGACCGAGGGAGCCTGGCCCGCACTCGCCAGCACCGGCGTACCGCTAAACCCTGCGGGGTTGGCCGGCTCCACGGTGCTCGTCAGCGCCGCTGTACCCAAACCGCCCGCGGCGGTCTCGGCGCTGGCGGCAGCCAATGCACCGGGAGCCAGGAAGCCGGAGCTGCCAAGCTGGAGCAAGTCGGACGCCGCTGAACCGAAATTCGACACCTGCATCGCGCCGATGATGCCGCTGTTACTTACCGAGGCGGGTAGCAGCCCGTACGACCCGTTCCCAGTCAGAAAGTTGATGAGGTCCGAAAGCCACGACCCGGACGAACCGCCACCGGCGGCGTTGGCGGCCTCGGTGGCGTCATACGAGGCGGCGCTGGTGCGCAGAGTGTGCACAAACATCTGATGAACCGCGCCTGCCTGGGCGCTGACCTGTTGGTAGAGGTTGCCGTAGGCAGCGAACTGGGTCGCCTGCAGCGCCGAGACTTCGTCGGCGGCCGCAGGAACCACACCGGTCGTCGGGGCTTCTGCCGCCGCGTTCTGGGCGGCCATCGCCGAGCCGATTCCCTGCAGGCTGGCCGCCGCAGCCGTCAACGCCTCAGGGTGGGTCGTTACGAAAGACATGACTTCTCCTCACTTTTCCTCATAGAAAACGAGCTGACCCTTATGGGCCAACCAGTGCAGGGTAGGACTACTTTGGTTGCGCGGTCGCCAACAGTCCGCCGTACACAGCCAGACTTGTATACGTGGTTGTGATACCTCGCGGCCGAACTTTAACGATATGTTGACGCCAGCTGCCGGCGTCGTGAGAAATACCGGGTCACGCGCCAAGGCGCTGTCGGAGGTCCGCAGACTCGACGCCCAGAGCAGAGCGCGGGGGGGCCCCCCCGGGGGGGGGGGGGGGGCCCGGGGGGGGGGGGTGGGGGGGGGGGGGGGGGGTTTTTTGGGGGGCGGGTGCCGGGGGG
>NZ_JBYCKY010000394.1:0-9924 GCF_057473605.1 Mycobacterium sp. TH-M82
TGCCGCTGCTGTTGCTGGTCGGGCTGTTCGTGATGTTCTCGCGGATGCAGGGCGGGGCCCGGATGGGCTTCGGTTTCGGCAAGTCGCGGGCCAAGCAGCTGGGCAAGGACATGCCCAAGACCACCTTCGCCGACGTGGCCGGTGTCGACGAGGCGGTCGAGGAGCTTTACGAGATCAAGGACTTTCTGCAGAACCCCAGCAGGTACCAGGCGCTGGGCGCCAAGATCCCCAAGGGGGTGCTGCTCTACGGACCGCCGGGCACCGGCAAGACACTGTTGGCTCGCGCGGTGGCCGGTGAGGCGGGCGTGCCGTTTTTCACCATCTCCGGATCGGACTTCGTCGAGATGTTCGTCGGTGTGGGCGCATCGCGGGTCCGGGACCTGTTCGACCAGGCCAAGCAGAATGCCCCGTGCATCGTCTTCGTCGACGAGATCGACGCGGTCGGCCGCCAGCGCGGCGCCGGCCTGGGCGGCGGCCACGACGAACGCGAGCAGACGCTGAACCAGCTGCTGGTGGAGCTGGACGGTTTCGGCGAGCGGGCCGGGGTTATTTTGATCGCGGCCACCAACCGGCCCGACATCCTGGATCCGGCGCTGCTGCGGCCCGGGCGTTTCGACCGGCAGATCCCGGTGAGCAACCCCGATATCGCCGGCCGGCGGGCGGTGCTGCGGGTGCACGCCAAGGGCAAACCGATGGCCCACGACGCCAACCTGGACGGGTTGGCCAAACGCACCGTCGGGATGACGGGCGCCGACCTGGCCAACGTGATCAACGAGGCCGCCCTGCTCACCGCGCGGGAGAACGGCACGGTGATCACCGGCCCGGCGCTGGAGGAAGCGGTGGACCGGGTGATCGGCGGCCCGCGCCGCAAGGGCCGGATCATCAGCGAACAGGAGAAGAAGATCACCGCCTACCATGAGGGCGGGCACACCCTGGCGGCGTGGGCGATGCCGGACATCGACCCGGTCTACAAAGTCACGATCCTGGCCCGCGGACGCACCGGCGGGCACGCGGTGGCGGTGCCGGAGGAGGACAAAAGCCTGCGCACCCGCTCGGAGATGATCGCGCAACTGGTGTTCGCGATGGGCGGGCGCGCCGCCGAAGAGCTGGTGTTCCGGGAGCCGACGACAGGTGCAGTGTCCGACATCGAGAAAGCCACCCAGGTCGCCCGCGCGATGGTCACCGAGTTCGGCATGAGCGCCAAACTCGGCGCAGTCAAATACGGCACCGAACACGGCGACCCGTTCCTGGGCCGCACCATGGGCACCGCGCCGGACTATTCCCATGAGGTGGCCCGCGACATCGACGACGAGGTACGCAAACTCATCGAGGCGGCGCACACCGAGGCATGGGAGATCCTCACCGAATACCGCGATGTGCTCGACACCCTGGCCGGCGAGCTGCTGGAGAAGGAGACCCTGCACCGCGCCGAACTGGAGGTGATTTTCGACGGCGTCGCCAAGCGCCCGCGGCTGACGATGTTCGACGACTTCGGTGGCCGCATCCCCTCAGACAAGCCGCCGATCAAAACCCCGGGCGAACTGGCCGTCGAGCGTGGTGAGCCGTGGCCGCCGCCGGTGTCGGAGCCAGCTTTCAAAGCCGCCATCGCGCAGGCCGAGCGGGAGGCGCAGGCCACGCAGGCCGCACATACCGCGCATAGCGCGGCCGGGCGCCCCCTCAACAGCGGCAACGGCTCATACGGTCCGCGCGACGGTCGTGGTCCCGGTGCCGCGGATCAGCCGGGCCAGGAGGCTACCCAACCCGATTACGGCGCCCCGCCCGGCTGGCATGCCCCCGGTTGGCCACCACCCGCGCCGGGCTACTGGTATCCACCCCAGCACTGGCCGCACCCGCAGCAGCATCATCCGGTCCCCCAGCCGGCCCATCCCACCCAGCCGTACTCGCCGCCCTATCAGCCGCATCCGGTTCCGGGACAGCCGGCGCCGGCGCGTCCGCCGACCACCGGGAAACCTTCCGATCAGCCGGGCGGGCCCAAACCACCGGCCGGCGATTGACCAAACAGGGGTTGGCATGGTTTCACCAGCACAGACGAATTCCCGCGTGATGAATTCGAGGACGCCGGTGTTCGACCAGGCCCGCGCGGAGGCCGCGGTGCGCGAGCTGCTTTACGCGATCGGTGAGGACCCGAGCCGGCACGGTTTGGTGGACACGCCGTCCCGGGTGGCCCGGACCTACCGGGAGATGTTCGCCGGGCTCTACTGCGACCCCGACACCGTGCTGGAAACCACTTTCGACGAGCAGCACGACGAACTGGTGCTGGTCAAAGAGATCCCGCTGTACTCGACCTGCGAACACCACCTGGTGTCATTTCACGGTGTGGCGCACGTCGGCTACATCCCCGGCGAAGACGGCCGGATCACCGGCCTGTCCAAGCTGGCGCGGGTGGTCGACCTGTACGCCAGGCGCCCCCAGGTGCAGGAGCGGCTCACCGGTCAGATCGCCGACGCGGTGATGCGCAAGCTCGACCCGCGCGGCGTCATCGTCGTGATCGAAGCCGAGCACCTGTGCATGGCGATGCGCGGCGTGCGCAAGCCCGGTGCGATCACCACAACCTCGGCGGTGCGGGGTCAGTTCAAATCCGACAGCGCATCCCGGGCCGAGGCACTGGAGCTTATCCTGCGCAAGTGAGCCCGACGGACGTGCAGGTCATGGGGGTAGTCAACGTCACCGCCGACTCGTTCTCCGACGGCGGGCGCTACCTGGATACCGAGCGCGCCGTTGAACACGGCCTGGCACTGGCCGCTCAGGGTGCGGCGATCATCGACGTCGGGGGTGAGTCGACCCGGCCCGGTGCGGTCCGGGTCGACCCGCGTTTGGAGACCGCACGCGTGGTTCCCGTCGTGAAGGAACTTGCTGCGCAAGGCATTACGGTCAGTATCGACACCATGGATGCCGGCGTCGCGGAAGCTGCGTTGGATTGCGGCGCCAGGATGGTCAACGATGTGTCCGGTGGCCGCGCCGACCCCGCGATGGCACCGTTGCTGGTTCAGGCCGGCGTCCGGTGGGTGCTGATGCACTGGCGCCCGGTGGGCAGGGATCTTCGGGATCGCCCCCACCGGGTGCCGCACTACCGTGACGTGGTGACCGAGGTCCGCGACGAGTTGATCGCCAGCGTCGACCGGGCGATCGGCGCCGGTGTCGACCCGGCAAAGCTGGTCATCGATCCCGGGCTCGGGTTCGCCAAGGCGGGATGGCACAATTGGGCGCTGCTGCAAGCGCTTCCGCTGCTGGTCGGCACCGGTGTACCGGTGCTGGTCGGAGCGTCGCGCAAACGATTTCTGGGTACCCTGCTGGCCGGACCCGACGGTGTGCCGCGGCCGCCGGACGGGCGCGAAACCGCGACGGCTGTGGTCTCGGCGCTGGCCGGGCTGCACGGCGCCTGGGGTGTGCGAGTGCACGACGTGCGGGGTTCGGTGGACGCGCTCAAGGTTGTCCACGCCTGGGCGGAAGGAGGCACGAAGTTCGATGACTGATCGTATCGAACTGCGTGGCTTGACCGTCCGTGGCAACCACGGCGTATTCGCACGCGAGCGGGCCGACGGGCAGGACTTCGTCGTCGACATCGCGGTCTGGATGGATCTGGCCGAGGCCGCCGCCACCGACTCGCTGTCGGCCACCCACGACTACGGGGTGCTGGCCGAACGCGCGGCCGCTATCGTCGCCGGGCCGGCCCGCACCCTCATCGAAACCGTCGCCGATGAGATCGCGCGCGACGTGATGAAAGACCAGCGGGTGCAGGCCGTCGAGGTGACGGTGCACAAACCGCATGCTCCGATCGGCCTGACCTTCGCCGATGTGGCGGTGGTGGCGCGACGGTCACGCGGCGCGGATACGACGATCACCGAAGGGGAGCCATGACTCGGGCGGTGTTGTCGATCGGGTCCAACCTGGGTGATCGGCTGGCGCGGCTGCAGTCAGCGGCGGACGGGTTCGGTGACGCTGTGCGCGCGGTGTCCGGTGTGTACGAGACCGAGGCGTGGGGCGAGGTGGATCAGGGTCGGTTCCTCAATGCGGTGCTGATCGTCGACGACCCGGCCCGCAGCGGCAAGGATTGGCTGCGCCGGGCCCACGAACTGGAGCACGCGGCGGGCCGAGTGCGCGGCCAGCGCTGGGGACCGCGGACGCTGGACGTGGACCTGATCAGTTGCTTCCAGACCCATGAGACCGCCGGTCAGCCGGGCGAGGAGGACGGCGAGGCAGTGCAGACAGAGATTCTCTCCCGCGACGACGGCCTGACCCTGCCGCACCCGCTGGCTCATCTGCGGGCGTTCGTCATGGTGCCGTGGCTGGCGATCGAACCGTACGCCGAGCTGACGGTGGCCGGCCAGAAGCGATCCGTGGCAAGTTTGCTCGCCGAACTCGACCCCGCCGACCGCACGGCCATGCGACTGACCGAGTTGGTGCTGCACGACCGGATCCGGGAGAGCTGATGGGGCCGACCCGCAAACGTCACCTGGCGGCCGCGGTGGCGGGCGCTGCAGCCGTCGGTTATCTGCTGGTCGAGCTGTTGTACCGGTGGTTTCCGCCGATCACCGGATGGACCGGCGTGTCCCTGCTCGCCCTGGCGATCGCCGAGGCGGGATGGGGCCGTTACGTCCGGTCCAGGATCGACGACGGCGAGGTCGGGTGCGGGTCCGGCCGGCTGCATCCGCTTGCGGTGGCGCGCAGCGTGCTGATCGCCAAAGCCTCGGCGTGGGTGGCGGCACCGGTGCTGGGGTGGTGGGTCGCGGTGCTGGTTTATCTGTTGCCGCGGCGCTCCTCGCTGCGGGTCGCGCACGACGACATCCCGGGCGTCGTGGTCGCGGCCGTCAGCGCGTTGGCCTTGTTGATTGCCGCGCTGTGGCTCCAGCATTGCTGCAAGTCACCGGGGAATCCCACCGAGCCGGGGGTGCGGGCCGAAAATCAGCTCGGGTGAGAATCGCCGGAGCAGGCCGACACGCGGAACGACCTAAGACCGGTAAAGTCGGGCCATGCGCGCCGTCGACGACGCAGAGCGGAGCGATGAGGTGAGGACAGCGCCCACCTGGGCCGGAGAGGGGATACCACCCGCTTGCGGGGGACGGCGCAGATGAGGACCGCTTCATCCCGCGGCGCCCGGGCGCGGCGCGGGGATCGCAGGCCGGGGTGGGAGCTGTTGACGGCGTTGCTGGCACTTGCGATTGCGGCCAGTTCCGCTTTGATTTTCACGTCTCGGGTGGAGTTGTTGAAGCTCGCGGTGATCCTGGCACTGTGGGCCGCGGTTGCGGCGGCGTTCGTGTCGGTGATCTATCGGCGCCAAAGCGATGTCGACCAGGCCCGGACGCGTGACCTGAAACTGGTCTATGACCTGCAGCTGGAGCGCGAGATTTCGGCGCGGCGGGAATACGAGCTGACGGTCGAGTCGCAACTGCGCCGTGAGTTGGCCTCCGAGCTGCGCGCCCAGGCCGCCGACGAGGTGGCGGCGTTGCGGGCTGAACTGGCGGCACTGCGGACCAACCTGGAAATCTTGTTCGACGCCGACCTGGGCCACCGTCCGGCGCTGGAGACCGAGCGCACCGCTGTTCGCGCCTACAGCGATTGGGCCCGCTACGACGGCGACGGTGCCGACAACGAGTTCGGCGCGCAGCCCTCGCACGCTGCGGCGAGCTCCGCGGCGCTGCAGCCGGCCGACACCGCCAGCCGTACCGCGGAGAACCCGATCATCGACGTGTCGGAGGTAGGCGTACCGGCCGGCCCGGTGCCGCCGGTGCCGCCAGCTCCCCCGTGGCTGCGGCAGTCCGACGCTGAAGCCGCCCGCGGATATACCGAGGCGTACCGCGGCTCACACCGGCGGGCTCCAGACGGTGGGCCCACAGCGCCCACCGTCGACTGGCAACCGGTTGTCGCTGAAGGAAAGTGGCTGCCGCCGGGGATGCCGGGTAGCAACTGGGCCACGGATTCCCGGGATTCCCGGGATTCCCGGGATTCCCGGGATTCCGGGGATTCCGGGGATTCCGGGGTGAACTCCCACGGCACCACGGGCACCGGCCAACCTGGCCAACCTGGCCACCGTCTCGACCGGTCAGCGGTGTTCATCGAACCGGCTTCCGGTTCACGACACGGCCGGCATTCCAGTCCGCCCGGCCCCGCGCCCGGCTCGTCCGGCTGGCGGTTCGGCGGGGGCAATCGAGCGCATGCTCGGCATTCGGCGGAGTCACCGGGCTACCCGACCGGACCCGAGACCATCATTTCGCGGGTACCGACCACCCCGCCGCCGGGGTTTCCCGTGTCATCCGGCGTGGCTCGGCATCGCAGCCCAGGGCCGGGCGTCGGCGCGGCCACCGGCACCGAAGGCCCGGGCCCGGAAACCGGGGGGCAGTCGGTCGCCGATCTGCTGGCGCGACTGCAGACCGGCTCCACCGGGGGCCGGCGGCGGCGGCGCGAAGAGTAGCGGTGGTGCGGCAAGCGCAGATGCTCCATCCGGCGAGAGGGACTGCGCCGCCGACCGGATAGAATCCTGGCGACCGTCCGGTACCCGCGTCGCGGGACTGGAACGAACCAACAGAGCTTGCGAGGTCGTCTGCGGTGGTGCAGTTCGGCGGAGTGCGGCCGGCTCGGCTCAAGGTGGGCATCATCTCTGCCGGCCGGGTCGGTACCGCATTGGGCGTCGCACTCGAGCGTGCCGATCACGTCGTGGTGGCCTGCAGCGCCATCTCGGAGGAGTCACGCCGGCGCGCGCGGCAACGGCTGGCCGACACCCCGGTGTTGCCGGCTCATGAGGTGGCCGCGCACGCTGAGCTGCTGCTGCTGGCTGTCCCGGATACCGAGCTGGGTGCAGTGGTATCCGGGCTGGCGGCCACCGACGCGGTGCGGACCGGCACCATCGTGGTGCACACGTCGGGTGCCAACGGCGTCGGCGTGCTGGAACCACTGACCGCGCAGGGCTGCCTGCCACTGGCCATCCACCCCGCGATGACCTTCACCGGTGCCGACGAGGACATCATTCGGCTCTCCGGCACCTGCTTCGGGATCACCGCGGCCGACGAGATCGGGTATGCGATCGCCGAGACGCTCACGGTGGAGATCGGTGGTGAGCCGTTCCGGGTCGGTGAACAAGGACGCGTCCTTTACCACGCTGCGCTGTGCCACGCCAGCAACCACGTCGTCACCATGCTCGCCGATGCGCTGGAGGCGTTGCGGGCGGCGCTGCCCGGACTGGGGTCACCGCCCGCTTGCGGGGGACTCGGCGGCACTGCGCACAGCGACCCCGACGGCATCGCCGAACGCGTTCTCGGACCGCTGGCCCGGGCTGCGCTGGAGAACGCCCTCCAGCACGGACAGGGCGCGCTCACCGGCCCGGTGGTGCGCGGTGACTCGACTGCGCTTGTTGCGCATCTGGCGGCCCTGGCCGGGGCCGACCCGGAGCTGGCCCGGGCGTATCGCGAAAACGCACTGCGCACCGCGCGACGCGTACACGCCGCCGGCGATGTGTTGGCGGTGCTGGCGCCGTGACGGTCGACGCGTCTGGAACCTGCCCGACGTTCGTCAGGGGCCGGCTCAACGTCTACGCCGAGCCCAGCGACGCCGCGCGCGTCAGCCGTGCACTGCGGCGCACCGGTCGCCGGGTGATGCTGGTACCCACCATGGGTGCACTGCACGACGGGCACCTCGCCCTGGTTCGCGCCGCCGCCCGGGTGCCCGGCTCGGCGGTGGCGGTGTCGATTTTCGTCAACCCGCTGCAGTTCGCGGCCGGCGAAGATCTCGACACTTACCCGCGCATCCTCGACGACGACCTGAGCCTGCTGCGCGGTGCAGGTGTCGAGCTGGTGTTCACCCCGACCGCAGCGGCGATGTACCCCGACGGGCCGCGCACCGCGGTGCACGCCGGCCCGCTGGGCGCCGAACTCGAAGGTGCCGCCCGGCCGGCGCACTTCGACGGAGTGCTGACCGTGGTGTTGAAGCTGCTGCAGATCGTGCGGCCGGACCGGGTGTTCTTCGGCGAGAAGGACTATCAGCAGCTGGTATTGGTGCGCCAGATGGCTGCCGACTTCAACCTCGACGTGCAGGTGGTCGGCGTGCCCACCGTGCGCGAAGTCGACGGCCTGGCGATGTCGTCACGCAACCGCTATCTCAACCCGGTGCAGCGCAGCGACGCCACGACGCTGTCGGCGGCGCTGCACGCCGGCGCGCATGCGGCAGCCGGCGGGACGGAAGCTGTGGTCGCGGCGGCGAATGCAGTGTTGGCCTCCGTGCCCGGGATCGACGTCGCCTACCTGCAGGTCCGTGATCGCGTGCTCGGGCCGGCACCGGTGTACGGGCCGGCCCGGCTGCTGGTCGCGGCCGAGGTCGGTGGCACCAGGCTGCTGGACAACGTCGCTATAACGATCGACGCTCCCATCGGAGCCGGCGAAGCGATGCCGGTCGGTCCAGTCGATTCAGCCAGCTGCCACCAACCACCCCGGAGGAATTGATGTTGCGGACGATGCTCAAAGCGAAGATTCACCGTGCCGTGGTCACCCAGGCCGACCTGCACTACGTCGGCTCGGTGACCATCGACGCCGATCTGATGGACGCCGCAGACCTGCTCGAAGGGGAGCAGGTGACCATCGTCGACATCACCAACGGCGCGCGCCTGGTCACCTACGCGATCACCGGGGAGCGTGGCAGCGGCGTGATCGGAATCAACGGTGCCGCAGCTCATCTGGTACATCCGGGTGACCTGGTGATCCTGATCGCGTACGCGACCCTGGCCGATGACGAGGCGCGCAGCTACCGACCCCGCATCGTGTTCGTCGATGCCGACAACAAGCAGGTCGATCTGGGCGACGACCCGGCCTTCGTCCCCGACATCGAGCTGGCCGGAATGGCCGGTCTCGTCTCGCCCAGAAGTGCGGGCTGACAGTGCTGCTGGCAATCGACGTTCGCAACACCCACACCGTCGTCGGACTGCTCTCCGGATCGGCGGAACACGGAAGCATCGTGCAGCAGTGGCGGATTCGCACCGAAGCGGAGATCACCGCCGATGAGCTGGCACTGACCCTCGACGGCCTGATCGGTGACGACGGCGAACGGCTGACCGGCGCGGCCGCGCTGTCCACGGTGCCGTCCGTGCTGCACGAAGTGCGGCTGATGCTGGGTCAGTACTGGCCGTCGATCCCCTCCGTGCTGATCGAGCCGGGTGTGCGCACCGGAATCCCGCTGCTGGTCGACAACCCCAAAGAAGTCGGCGCCGACCGGATAGTGAACTGCCTGGCCGCATATCACAAATTCAAGACCGCAGCGGTCGTCGTCGACTTCGGTTCGTCGATCTGCGTCGATGCGGTGTCGGCCAAGGGTGAATTTCTCGGCGGCGCCATCGCACCGGGGATCCAGATTTCGTCGGATGCCGCCGCGGCCCGATCGGCGGCGCTGCGCCGGGTCGAACTGACCCGGCCGCGCTCGGCGATCGGCAAGAACACCGTCGAATGCATGCAGGCCGGTGCGGTGTTCGGCTTCGCCGGGCTGGTCGACGGCCTGGTTCGCCGGGTCCGGGAGGAACTGGGCGGTTTCGCCGACTCCTCCGGTAGCGACGTCACGGTGGTGGCCACCGGGTACAGCGCGCCGCTGCTGCTGGCCGAGTTGGGCAACGTCGGCCGCTACGACGCGAACCTGACCCTGGAAGGCCTCCGGTTGGTGTTCGAACGCAATCGGGACAGCCAGCGCGGTAACCTGCGGACGGCGCCCTGAGCCAATTTTGTCGGCGAAACCGCCGCAGTGGTTGTGATTGCGTCCCCATCACGGCCATGACGGCAATCTCGATGCGCTGAAATGACTTAAGCTGGCAGTTCGTGAGCGGTGCCGATGACGATCTTCCCGAGCTTCCCGAGCAGTTCCGGATTCGTCGCGACAAGCGGGCACGGCTGTTGGCCGAAGGCCGCGACCCCTACCCGGTCGCGGTCGACCGGA
>NZ_JBYCKY010000395.1:0-1629 GCF_057473605.1 Mycobacterium sp. TH-M82
GTCGGTCTGCCACTGTTTGGCGGTGTAGCCCTTGACGAACGCCTCGTAGAGCGGGCGGCCGATCAGCGAGATCGCCTTCTCCTCGAAGTTGGCGGCCTCACCCGTCGGGACCTCCGCGGCCTGCTCGGCGATCAACGCCCGCGCCTCGTCGGGGCTGAAGTACCGGCCGAAGAACTGAGACACCAGGCCCAGCCCCATCGGGAACTGATAGGACTGCCCGTTGTGCATGGCGAATACCCGGTGCTGGTAGCCGGTGAACTCGGTGAACTGCCGCGCGTAGTCCCAAACCCGGGCGTTGGAGGTGTGGAACAGATGCGCACCGTACTTGTGGATTTCGATGCCGGTCTGCGGCTCAGTCTCCGAGTACGCATTGCCGCCGATGTGCGGACGTTGCTCCACGACCAGCACCCGCTTGCCGAGTTGGCTGGCCATGCGCTCGGCGATCGTCAGGCCGAAGAACCCGGAACCGACGACGAAGAGGTCAAATGGAGCCGTCATCGGCGCTAGGGTATCCGACGGCCCTGGTACTACCGGACTGGCAAAGCCGCTAACGCCGGTGGTTTTCCGGCGAAGGCGTCACCAACCCCGGCGACCGCCCAGCCCACCGGACCTCTCAGGGGCGTCAGCCGGCGGCGAACGTCGCAATTCGCTCACGATTAGATATCGTCACTCTAGTCACATCAGTAACTCCCGTACCATCGATTCCGAGGTGCCCACGCACCTGCGGCTCACCCGCCGTGACTGACCGACAGAACACATTGAGGAGACTTCCGTGCCGAACCGACGTCGACGCAGGCTCTCGACCACCATGAGTGCAGTCGCCGCCCTAGCGGTCGCGACTCCGTTTGCCCTGTTTGCATGTGCCGCTGTTTCCGAATTGAGCGCCGACAACGGCACGCCGGAACACCACGAGTTCGTGCCGGCTACGTCTATGGCGGACCTACCCAACGAACTGATGTCCGCCCTGTCGCAGGGGCTGTCGCAGTTCGGGATCAACTTGCCGCCGATCCCGACCGGGATCACCGGCTCGGGGACTGGGTCAGGGCTGCCACCTCTCTCGCCCGGACTGACCAGCCCGGTTGGGGTGACACCCGGGCTGACCTCACCGGGCCTGACCACACCGGGCCTGACCACACCCGGGCTGACCACACCGGGCCTGACCACACCCGGGCTGACCACACCGGGGTCGACCACACCCGGCCTGACCACACCCGGCCTGACCACACCGGGGTCGACCACACCGGGCCTGACCGCACCGAGCGCCGCGGGTCTGACCGACCCCGCCCTGGCCACACCGGGGTCGACCACGCCGGCGACCGCGGGTCTGACCGACCCCGCACTGACCACACCGGGACTCACCGCACCGGCCACCGCGGGTCTGACCGACCCCGCCCTGACCAGTCCGGCCGGCATAGATCCGACATCCGGTCTCGGCGGCTACGCTCCGGGCGGGGTGCTACCCGACCCCAGCGAGGTGCCGATCACGGGCCTGGGCGGCACCTACCCGATTCTCGGAGATTCGTCGCTGGGCGCCGCGCCATCCGCCGCCGCCAGCTCCGGCAGCGGCGGGATCGTCAGTGACCTGATGAGCGCCGCCAACCAGCTGGGTGCCGGGCAGGCTCTCGACCT
>NZ_JBYCKY010000396.1:0-3790 GCF_057473605.1 Mycobacterium sp. TH-M82
TCTGGTCACCTACGACATCAGCCGGCTGATGCACATCGATGACGCCAACCGCCGATTCATGGTGACACTGGGCGGCGCTGACGTCATTGACCCCGACACGGTGATCGCCGAGATGACCTACCACCATCCGCTCTACACCGGCGATTCCGTTGCCGCCCAACGCCTACTGCCGACGCTGGACGATGACCGCATCGCCTTCGCCGGCGCCTACCACGGCTGGGGGTTCCACGAGGACGGCGCCATGTCCGGAGTCCGGGCAGCCCGAAGACTCGGCGCCTACTGGCCGGCCACCACGATGCGCGGCAAGGCGTTCTCATGTTGACACCGGCGATCTACCGCACCACGATCACCCACATCCGGAGGGCTCCTGTGCGCCACGAGTTCAACTACCGGAGCTACAGCTGGTATGTCGACGTCGACGCGCTGCCGCGGTTGCCGCGGTGGCTTCGCCCGTTCGCCCGATTCGACGCCGACGATCATTTCGACGGTCGCCCCGGCGACACGCTGCGTCAACGGGTCGACCGCTTTCTGGCCGAGCGTGACGCGGCCCTGCCCGATGGTCGGGTCACCGCGCTGCTGCAGGCACGGGTCCTCGGGTACGTCTTCAACCCGATCACCATCTTCTGGTGCCATGACCGCGACGGTGTGTTGCGGCACGTGATCGCCGAGGTGCACAACACCTACGGCCAGCGTCACGCCTACCTGCTGCCACCTGCGGACAAACCGGTGCAGGTGGCCAAGCGGTTCTCCGTGTCACCGTTCAACCCGGTGGACGGTGACTACCTGGTGTGCGCCCCCCGCCCGGACCGTAGCGTGGCGATAAACGTGTCCTTGTACCGCGATAATCGGCCGGCGTTCGCCGCCCGGCTGCGCGGCACAGGAGCCCCAGCCACCACGGGTCGTGTCGCGCGAATGCAGCTGCTCGCGCCCCTGGCGCCGCTGGTGGTCGCGATGCGTATTCGGGTGCAGGGTGTCGCGTTGTGGCTGCGGCGAGTCCCGGTGGTGAAACGGTGAGCATCACTGCAACGCAATTGGCCGCGACGACAATCGACCCAGGACGGTGGCCAGAGCTCGCCGGGGTCCCCTCGGGACCGGTAGCCGCAGCATCGGCGGTGGTCGCCGACCGGCTGCTGCGGCGGGCCGCGGCGCGGTTGCCGCTGCGCCTGGTCTACCCGGACGGCACGGTGATCGGCGCGGCCGATCCGACGTCGCCGACCCTGGTTATCAGCGACCCGAAGCGGCTGGCCCGCCGGATCGGACGGGCGGGCCTGATCGGTTTCGGGGAAGGCTACATGGCCGGTGAGTGGCACTCACCGGAGCTGGCCGAGGTGTTGACGGTGTTCGCCACCTCGGTCGGTGATCTGGTGCCCACCGTGCTGCAGCGGCTGCGTCCCATCGCGCTGAAGCGCCAGCCCCGCTGGCACGCCAACGGCCCCACCCAGGCCAGGCGCAACGTGCGCGCCCACTATGATCTGTCCAACGACCTGTTCGCCGCGTTTCTCGACGAGACGATGACCTACTCCAGTGCGCTATTCGCACAGTTGCCTGCGTCATGGCCCGATCTTGCCGACGCGCAACGCCGTAAAATCGATCGGCTGCTTGATGCTGCCCGGGTGGGTGCGGGCAGCCGGGTCCTCGAAATCGGTACCGGATGGGGCGAACTGTGCCTGCGTGCGGCCGCCCGCGGTGCATACGTCCGCTCGGTCACCCTGTCGGTCCAACAACAACGGCTGGCACGGCAACGGGTCGCCGCTGCAGGGCTGTCTGACCGCATACAGATCGACCTGTGCGACTACCGCGACGTCGACGGATGCTACGACGCGGTGCTATCGGTGGAGATGATCGAGGCGGTGGGTTATCGTTGCTGGCCCAACTATTTCCAAGCCCTGGACCGGCTGGTGACCCCGGGCGGGCGGGCCGCGATCCAGGTGATCACCATGCCGCATCATCGGATGATGGCCAGCCGTCGCACCTACACCTGGATCCAGAAATACATCTTCCCTGGCGGCTTGTTGCCGTCCACCCGAGCGATCCTCGACATCTCCGAACACTGCACCGGCCTGCGCACCGTCGAGCTGTGTTCGCTGCGACCGCATTACGCCGAGACACTGCGCCTGTGGCGGCAACGCTTCGGGCAGCGGCGCGACGCGGTCACCGCGTTGGGATTCGGCGGGGTGTTCGCCCGCATGTGGGAGTTCTACCTGGCCTACTCAGAGGCCGGCTTCCGTGCCGGCTATCTGGACGTCTACCAGTGGACCTTCGCCCACTCGGCCACGTGATAACTCTCGCTGGTGTTCCCGCTCGTTGAGACAGCAACGCGGTCATGGAAGGGTTTTCGATCCTAGCCAGGGCACCGCTGCGGCTAGGCTACCGGTCGATGACCAAACCTCCGCACCTTGGTAGCGACCTGGACACACTGCTGCACCGGGTGGCGCGCAGCGAGGTCGACGCGTTCGCCACTTTCTACGACAAGACCGCAGCGCGGGTGTACGGGCTGGTGAATCGGGTGCTACGTGATGCCGGATACAGTCAAGAAACCACCCAGGAAATTTATCTGGAGGTGTGGCGGAACGCGGCAAGCTACGACGCCACCAAGGGGTCCGCGCTGGCCTGGCTGGTTACCATGGCGCACCGGCGTGCCGTGGATCGGGTGCGCGCCGAACAGGCTGCTAGTCGGCGTGAATCACGCTATGGCGCAGCTGGCATCGAGCCACCCGGCGACGTCGTCGCCGACGCCGCGATCGCCGATGATGAACGCCGCCGGGTGGCCCACTGCTTGGACGGGCTGACCGACAAGCAGCGCCAGTGCATCGAACTGGCCTACTACCAAGGCTTAACGTACGCGGCGGTTTCGGAGCGACTTTCGGCCAACGTCTCGACGATCAAATCACGCATGCGCGACGCGCTGCGCAGCCTGCGCCAATGTCTGGGTGTGCCATGACCGAGCCGACCAACTTCGACCTGCTCGGTCTGGCCACCGCCTATGGTCTGCACGCTCTCTCCGCCGCCGAGCGCGCCGACATCGACCGACAGATCGCCGCGTCGCCGGCGCCGCTCGCGCAAGCCTTCACCGATGAAGTACTCGCGGTCGGCGAGACGATGGCGATCCTTTCCGTGACAACCGCGGCCGACCCACCGACAGAATTGCGCAGTTCGGTGCTGGCCGCAGTGAACAGGCGAAGTCGCCTTCATTCTCGGCGGCGTGCCATCATTCTCGCCGCAGCAGCTGCAATCGTGCTGGCTCTGGCCGCATTCGGCGCCGGGGTCGCCCTGCGGCCCACGCCATCACCGACGGTGGCCGCGCAGGTGCTGGCCGCCCCCGACGTGCAGACGGTCTCGCGCCCGCTGGCGACCGGAACAGCGACCGTGGTGTTCTCCCGCGACACGGGTGCCGGCGTGCTGGTCATGAACAACGTGCCCCCGCCTGTTCCCGGGACCGTCTACCAGATGTGGCTGTTCGGCGGGGCCGGCGCGGCCTCAGCCGGCACCATGGACACCGAAGCTGTGGCCCCGTCGACCACGGCGGTTATCTCTCATATGGGAAACGCGACCGCGCTCGGGTTCAGCGTCGAACCCGGCACCGGATCCTCCCATCCGACCGGCCGGATCATCGCCGAACTGCCGCTGAGCTGAGGGGATGGCCCGGCCGTCGGAACGCGTGCCGGTGGCCCCGGCGATGGGCGCAGGCGCTGTCAGCGCTGACCATGGTGCCGCTTGCACGGGCTGGTCATGGGCCGGTTCGGCCGCTTCTGGACCACCCGGTGACTCAGCGAGGCTCGCACCGCGAAGT
>NZ_JBYCKY010000397.1:0-6540 GCF_057473605.1 Mycobacterium sp. TH-M82
CTGCATCGTCGCCGGCGGTCACTTGGCGCCGCTCCTCCTCATCGCTGCGCTCTGCATCGTCGCCGGCGCGTCTCACGACAGGTCGACCACCTCGAGCTTGTTGGCGCCGACGGCTGTACCGATCGCTGTGCGCACGTCCTCGGGCACATCCTGGTCCAACCGCAGCAGGACCGTCGCAGCCGGGCCCTCGGCGTCCTCGGACAGTTGCGCGGCGTGGATGTTGATTCCGGCGCCGCCCAGCAGGGTACCGATCTTGCCCAGCGCGCCGGGCTGGTCGGCGTAGTTGATGACCAGGTTGACACCCTCGGCGCGCAGGTCGAAGTGTCGGCCGTTGATACCGACGATCTTCTGCACCTGCAGCGGGCCGGACAGGGTTCCAGCCACGGTGACGGTGGAGCCGTCGGCGGCGACTGCCTTGATATCGACGACGCTGCGATGGTTGGGGCTCTCGGTGGCCGTATCGATCTCGGCGGCCACCCCGCGTTCGGCGGCCAGCGCGGGAGCGTTGACGAAGGTCACCGGAGCTTCGATGACCGCCGAGAACAGGCCCCGCAGCGCCGAAAGCCGCAACACCTCGACGTCTTCGGCGGCCAGCTCGCCGCGCACCTGCACTGACAGCGACACCGGCAGCGCGTCGGACAGCGCGCCTGCCAGCAGCCCGAGCTTGCGCACCAGATCCAGCCAGGGTGCGACTTCCTCGTTGACCACCCCGGCACCGACGTTGACCGCGTCGGGCACGAACTCGCCGGCCAGCGCCAGTTTCACGCTGGCCGCGACGTCGGTGCCGGCCCGGTCCTGGGCCTCGGCGGTGGAGGCACCCAGGTGCGGGGTGACCACCACCTGCGGGAGGTCGAACAGCGGAGAATCGGTGCACGGTTCGGTGGCGAAAACGTCCAGCCCGGCGGCGCGGACGTGGCCGTCGCTGATCGCTTCTGCCAGTGCCGCCTCGTCGATCAGCCCGCCGCGCGCGGCGTTGACGATGATCACCCCGGGCTTGGTTTTGGCCAGCGCATCCTTGCCGATCAGTCCGGCCGTCTCGGGGGTCTTGGGCAGATGCACCGAGATGAAGTCGGCCCTGGCCAGTAGCTCGTCCAGGCTGAGCAACTCGATGCCCAGCTGGGCGGCACGCGCCGCCGACACGTAAGGGTCGTAGGCGATGAGACGGGCGCCGAACGCCGTGAGCCGCTGAGCGACCAGCTGCCCGATGCGGCCCAGCCCGACCACCCCGACGGTCTTGTCGAAGATCTCCGTTCCGGAAAACGAGGACCGTTTCCACTCGTGGGAGTGCAGCGACGCGTCGGCGGGAGGAATCTGGCGGGCGGCAGACAACATCAACGCGATCGCGTGCTCTGCGGCGCTGTGGATATTCGACGTCGGGGCGTTGACCACCAGCACGCCACGGGCGGTGGCGGCGTCGACGTCGACGTTGTCCAGCCCCACCCCGGCCCGGGCGACGATCTTGAGCTTGGTGCCGGCGGCCAGCACCTCGGCGTCGACGGTGGTGGCCGAGCGCACCAGCAACGCATCGGCCTCGGGGACGGCGGCCAGCAGTTTCTCCCGGTCAGGGCCGTCGACCCAGCGGACTTCGACCTGGTCGCCGAGCGCGGCGATGGTGGATTGGGCAAGTTTGTCGGCGATCAACACCACGGGCAGGCTCACCCGCAACAGCGTAGTGGGCAGCGATCAGCGTAGCCCAGCCGGGCGCGGCGGGTCGGGGTCACCGGACACCGAGGTCAGCGCCGCCCCGGCTCTAGAGATCCGGGCTGAAGCTGTCGGTTGCGCGCATCGATCTGCTCTTGGGTGGCTGGTACCAGGCGGTCGCCTCCAGGCGCCGCCATCGCCTGGACTCTGGTCGCGTGTGGTCGCCGGTCGCGGCCGTATTGCGCCCATGCCCGGGCGATGTCGTCGGGGTGGTCGCGCAGGGCTTGAGCCAGAGACCATGCGCCGGTCAAGGCCAGGCTGGTTCCGCGGCCGGTCAGGTTGGAGGTGCAGTGGGCGGCATCGCCGACGAGCACGACGCGGCCGCGGTGCCAGATGGGCATGTGGATCTGGCTGACCGAGTCGAAGTACAGTTCCGGGTCGGCGACCGCGGCCGCTATCAGTTCAGGGATTCGCCACTCATTGTGGCCGGCGAAAGCGTCGGCCAGGATCTGCTTCTGGACCGCCGGGTCGTGATAGTCGTAGTCGATCCAGGGCGATCGAAACATGAAGACCGCCAAGGCTTTGTCGTTGTAGGAGGCAATGCCGATCAGGTGCCCCGGATAGTTGTACATCGGGTTGTTGCGTCCGGTCGGCGGGTAGTCGGGCAGCCCGGCCAGGGCGATATAGAAGCCGAGGTAATGCAGAAACCGCTGCTCGGGACCGAACACTAGCCGGCGAACGGCCGAGTGCATCCCGTCGGCTCCGACAACCAGGTCGTAGCGGTCCTGCTTGCCCGAGGCGAAGCGAACGTCGACGCCGCGGTCATCGTCGCCGAGTTCGGCGATGGATTCCTCGAACCGCAGCTCTGTCGACGGCCCGAGGTGGTTGTAGAGGATGGTGGTGAGGTCTTCGCGGGGGATCTCGAAATCGTCCGCGGAGTCGTTGATCTGGTCGAAATCCGGTTCGGCGACGACGGCGCCGTTACGGTCGACGAATTGGACGCGTTCGCTCATGTCGATCCGGAGCTCGCGGATTTTCCCGAGCACACCCATCTTGTCGGCGATGTCGATCGCGTCACCGCGAATGTCGATCGGAGAACCATTGACGCGCAGATGGTCGGCGCGTTCGACGAGGGTGACGTCGTGGCCGGTGGCGCCGAGGTTGATCGCGGTGCTCAGGCCTGCGATACCGGCACCGGAGATGAGTATTCGCATCGGATCTGCTCCCGCCCAGAATAAGATACAGATCGTATCCTACGAAGATAGACCGGAGCGATAGGAAACGCAATGTCTCTTAGCCCGACACCTCCTGCGCGGCGCCGTCGTGGCCGCGCGTTGGAGACGGCTCTGCTGGATGCCGCGTGGGCGGAGCTGGCCGAACGCGGGTACGACGACATGACCATCGACGCCGTGGCCGCGCGGGCGGGTACCAGCCGCGCGGTCCTCTACCGGCGCTGGCCCGGCAAACAGGAGCTGGTGCTGGCCGCGTTGAAGTACGAGGTCGGCAAGGACGTGATCGCCACCCCCGACACCGGCAGCCTGCGCGGTGACGTCGTCGGGATACTCCGGCAGGCCAACAAAGTCAGGGTCGGACTGGCGACGCAGTTGTTCACCCGGCTGGGCGGCTTCTACCGTCAGACCGGCGCGAGCCTCGCCGACCTCGGCGCGTTAGTCCAAGGCGGCCGTAACCCCGCTCTCGACGAAGCAATCCAGCGGGCGATCGGCCGCGGTGAAATCCAACCGGAACAGGTCACCGAACGCATCGCTCGGCTGCCCGGGGACCTGTTCCGCTACGAAATCCTGATGACGCTGCGGCCGCTGTCCGACGAAGCCATCGAGGAGATCGTCGACACGATTTTTCTTCCGCTGCTCGACCGGCGTAATGCCAAACCGCAGCCAGCTGTTCGCCACCCTTGAGCGCATCCGTTTCTTGTCGGTGCCCGGGTGAATCCTGTCGGTAGGTATGACGACGGGAGGAGAAGCACCCATGTGCTGGAAATGTGATCATCCGGACAGCACCGTCGAGGAATGGCTGGAGGCCATTCGCGAAACGGTGGACAAGCACGGTTGGGCGGTGCAATACGTGGAGAGCGACCGCACCCCCTACGCCTACACCATCGGTCTGCATGAGCGCGGCCTGCCCGAGCTGTTGGTGACCGGCCTGGCGCCGGCGCCGGCGGCCCGGCTGCTCAACAGCGTCGCCGCGTATCTGATGGATGGCGGACGGCCGATGCCCGGCGATTGGATCTCGATACCTGGTGGGCCGACGCTCGCGGTAGTCCAGGTCGAGCATCCCGATGCGCACCTAAACGTGGCGATCGCGTTCTACGGCAGTGACCTGCGGGCGCTGCAATTGGTATGGGCCGACGACCGCGGCCACCAGCCGTGGTGCCCCGAATTCGCCAACGGCGGGGTCCGCCAGCCCGTTTTCGGTGTGCGGGTCGGCTCCATATCCTCATGAGGTGGACGTCACCGTCGTCGGCAGCGGCCCGAACGGACTTGCCGCCGCCGTCATCTGTGCCCGCGCCGGGCTGTCGGTGCGGGTGCTCGAGGCGCAGCCGACGTTCGGCGGCGGGGCGCGGACGGCCGCCGATCCGGAGTTTGCCGGTGTGTCCCACGACGTGTGCTCGGCGGTTCACCCGCTGGCACTGGCGTCTCCGTTCTTCGCCGAGTTCGACCTGCCCGCCCGCGGCGTGCGGCTGGTGGTGCCGGAGATCTCCTACGCCAACCCGCTGGAGGGGCGCCCTGCCGCGATCGCCTACCGGGACCTGCAGCGCACCTGCGCGGAGTTGGAGCACGGCTCCTCGTGGCGTCGGCTGTTGGGCCCCCTGGTCGACGGCTGCGATGCGGTGGTCGGGTTCCTGATCGGCGACAAACGGTCGGTGCCGACCGGCCTCACGACAGTGGCACGCCTTGGTGTGCGGATGGTCGAACAGGGCACCCCGGCGTGGCGGCTGCTGGCCGGTGCTGACGCCCAGGCTCTGTTCACCGGCGTCGCGGCACACACGATTTCGCGAATGCCGTCCATCACCTCGGCAGCGGCGGGCAACATGCTCGCCACGCTCGGGCATGCGGTGGGCTGGCCGATCCCGGTGGGCGGCAGCCAGGCGATCACCGGCGCGCTGGTCGCCGACCTGCGCGCCCACGGCGGGGATCTGGCCGCCGGTGTCGAGGTGACCGAACCACCCGGCGGGGTGGTGGTTTTCGACACCGCCCCCACCGCGCTGCTGGACATCTACGGTGACGCACTGCCGTCGCGGTATGCGAAAGCGTTGCGCCGCTATCGGTTCGGGTCCGGTGTAGCCAAAGTTGATTTCGTGCTCTCCGGCGAGGTGCCGTGGCATGATCCGCGGGTGGCGACGGCACCCACCCTGCATCTGGGCGGTGACCGGCGGCAGATGGCGTTCGCCGAAGCCGAGGTGGCCGCCGGGCGGCACGCGTCGGCCCCGATGGTGCTGGCGGCGCTGCCGCATCTGGCCGACCCGTCGCGGACCGACAGCGCGGGCCGGCGCCCGATGTGGACATACGCCCACGTCCCGGCCGGCTCGCCGATCGACCAGACCGAGGTGATCACCGCGGCCATCGAACGCTTCGCACCGGGTTTCCGCGACATCGTGCTGGCCGCGCGCAGCATGCCGGCCGCCGAGATGACCAGCCACAACGCCAACTACGTCGGCGGCGACATCACGCTCGGCGGCAACAGCGCGTGGCGGGCGCTCGCCGGACCGACACCGCGGTTAAACCCTTGGACCACACCGGTTCCCGGGGTGTACCTGTGCTCGGCGGCCACTCCGCCCGGTGTCGGCGTGCACGGCATGTGCGGCTACTACGCCGCGCGCACGTTGCTCAAACACGAATTCGGCATCCGCAAGCTGCCGAAGCTGGGAGTCTAATTTCGCCCTAACTCCGCGTGCGCGACACGGCTACGCCGTCTCGGTGATCGGGCGGTCCACCCAGCTCATTAGATTCCTCAGCTTGCGGCCGGTGACCTCGATGGGGTGCTCGGCGTTGGCCTTGCGCAGTGCCTCCAGCTCCTTGTTGCCGCCCTCGACGTTGGCGACCAGTCGCTTGACGAAGCTGCCGTCCTGGATGTCACGCAGGATGGCACGCATCCGTTCCCTGGTGCCCGCGTCGATCACCCGCGGCCCCGACAGGTAGCCGCCGAACTCCGCGGTGTCGGAGACGGAGTAATACATCCGCCCGATGCCGCCCTCATACATCAGGTCGACGATCAGCTTGAGTTCGTGCAGCACCTCGAAGTAGGCCAGCTCCGGCGGGTAGCCAGCTTCGACCATCACGTCGAATCCGGCCTTGACCAGCTCCTCGGTGCCGCCGCACAACACCGTCTGCTCGCCGAACAGGTCGGTTTCGGTTTCGTCTTTGAACGTGGTCTCGATGACGCCCGCGCGGGTGCCGCCGATCGCCTTGGCGTAGGACAGCGCCAGCGCCACGCCGTCACCGCCCGGGTCTTGAGCCACCGCCACCAGGCACGGCACACCCTTGCCGTCGACGAACTGGCGGCGCACCAGGTGCCCCGGCCCCTTCGGAGCGACCATCGCCACCGTGATGTCGGCGGCCGGCTTGATCAGGCTGAAATGGATGTTGAGCCCGTGGCCGAAGAACAGCGCGTCGCCGGGTTTCAGGTTGGGCTCGATGTCGCCTGCGAAGATGCCGGCCTGCGCGGTGTCGGGCGCCAGCAGCATAACCACGTCGGCCCAGGCCGCTACCTTCGCCGGCGTATCGACGTCCAGGCCCTGCTCGTCGACCTTGGCTCGCGACTTGGAGCCCTCCTTCAGCCCGACGCGCACCCGCACGCCGGAGTCGCGCAGGCTCAGCGAGTGCGCATGCCCTTGGCTGCCGTATCCGATCACCCCGACTTTGCGGCCGGCGATGATCGACA
>NZ_JBYCKY010000398.1:0-6908 GCF_057473605.1 Mycobacterium sp. TH-M82
CGAGCCGTGGCGCAAACTGTCCGCCAACCGCGACGACCGGGTGTTCGTGGTCAACAACGAGGTGTGGCAGACCGGGCAGGGTCTCATCGCCGCCCGCGGTATCGTCGATGACCTGTATTGGGTGAACGCCCCGATCAATTAAGGCACGCCGGCATCACGCCATAACACCACTGACCAGCGATGGTTTAGAAGTTCCAGTCCTCGTCTTCGGTGACGACGGCCTTCCCGATCACGTACGAGGATCCGGAGCCGGAGAAGAAGTCGTGGTTCTCGTCGGCGTTCGGCGACAACGCCGACAGGATCGCCGGGTTGACGTCGGTCTCGTCGCGCGGGAACAGCGCCTCGTAGCCCAGGTTCATCAGCGCCCTGTTGGCGTTGTAGCGCAGGAACTTCTTGACGTCTTCGGTCAGCCCGACGCTGTCGTAGAGGTCCTGGGTGTAGTCCACCTCGTTGTCGTAGAGCTCGAAGAGCAGCTCGTAGGTGTAGTCCTTGAGTTCGGCGCGCTTAGCGTCGTCCACCAGCACCAGACCGCGCTGGAACTTGTAGCCGATGTAGTAGCCGTGCACGGCTTCGTCGCGGATGATCAGCCGGATCAGGTCGGCGGTGTTGGTCAGCTTGGCCCGGCTCGACCAGTACATCGGCAGGTAGAACCCGGAGTAGAACAGGAAGCTCTCCAGCAGTGTGGAGGCGACTTTGCGTTTGAGCGGCTCATCGCCTCGGTAGTACTGCATCACAATGTCGGCTTTGCGCTGCAGGTTGGGGTTCTCCTCCGACCAGCGGAACGCGTCGTCGATCTCGGCGGTGGAGCACAGTGTGGAGAAGATCGAACTGTAGCTCTTGGCGTGCACCGACTCCATGAACGCGATGTTGGTGAGGACGGCCTCCTCGTGCGGGGTCAGCGCGTCGGGAATCAAGCTGACCGCCCCGACCGTGCCCTGGATGGTGTCCAGCAGCGTCAGCCCGGTGAAAACGCGCATGGTCAGCTGTTTCTCGTCGGTGGTCAGTGTCGCCCAGGAGGGCAGGTCGTTGGAGACCGGGACCTTCTCGGGCAGCCAGAAATTTCCGGTCAGCCGATCCCAGACTTCGGCATCCTTATCGTCGTGCAGCCGGTTCCAGTTGATCGCCGAAACGCGGTCGATCAGCTTCATGTTTTCGGTCACCAGAACCCCACTTCACCAGACGGTTTGCCTGCCGTTACCTAGAACTCAAACACTACCCCTGGGGTAGGACAAGCCGGCGTAACACAAGGGCTTGTGTTTGCGTGTCGTCCGGCGCAGGCCTTCGTCGAATTGCTTAACCGTGAACCGAAGCCGTGACCGTGGTTCCGGACGCTCGGGCCGCCCTGCCGACTCCGGAAAACCGATACTCTTCCGGCTTGACCGCGCGAGTGGCGCGCCAATACTGCCACGTCATACCGCTCCACAGGGTCCGGTTGACGCCGTGTTCGTCGAGGTACCAGCTGGCGCAGCCGCCGGTGTTCCACACCGAGGCGCGCAGCCTACGCTGCAGCTCCTCGTTGAACCGGTCCTGAGCGGCGCGGGTGGGCGCCAGCGCCTGCGCGCCGGCTTTGTCGACCGCCCCGATCGCCTCGGTGACGTAGTGAATCTGCGATTCGATCATGAACACCACCGAGGTGTGGCCCAGTCCGGTGTTGGGCCCGAGCAGGAAGAACAAGTTGGGCATGTCGGCGACGGCGACGCCGCGGTGCGCCGAAACCCCCTCGCGGTTCCACCGGTCCACCAGGTCCTCGCCGCCCGGCCCCTTGATGTCGACGTAGGTGTAGGAATCGACGACATGGAACCCGGTGGCGTAGACGATCACGTCGACCGGGTGCTCGGCGCCGTCGGCGGTGATGATGCTATCGGCGGTGATGCGGGCGATCCGTTCGGTGATCAGCGTGGTCTTCGGATTGGCCACCGCCTGGTAGTAGTTGCCGGCGTAGAGGATTCGCTTGCAGCCGGCGCGGTAGCGCGGCGTGAGCTTGCGGCGCAGCTCCTTGTCTTGGACATAGTGCCGAATGTTCCACCGGCCGGCCAGCTCGACCGCCCGCAGCAGGCTCGGCCGTTTGGTCATCGCATAACCCAGGCCCTCGAGCCACCAGTAGATCCCGCAGCGCACCGCCAGCCGCAGACCGGGAACGGTGGCGAACGCGCCGAGCACCACTCTCGGGAACGGCGCGTTCGGCCGCGGCACCACCCACGGCGGGGTGCGCTGATACAGCTGCACCTGCGCCGCGCCGGCCTTGCCGGGTCTGTCGCGCACCAGTTCCGGCACGATCTGGATCGCGCTGGCGCCGGTGCCGATCACCGCGACCCGCTTGCCGGTCAGGTCGACGCTGTGGTCCCACTCGGCGGAATGGAAAGCGGCCCCAGCGAAGTCGTCGATGCCGTCGATGTCAGGCAGCCTCGGGATGTGCAGCGCCCCGGCGCCCGAGATCAGGAACTGGGTCACGTACTCCCGACCGGATTCGGTGAACACGTGCCACCGGTACTCACCGTCGTCCCAGTGCGCGCGGCTCACCCGCGAACCGAAGCGGATGTAACGGCGCAGCCCATACTTGTCGGTGACGCCCTTGAGGTAGTCCAGGATCTCCGGCTGCGGTGAGAACAACCGGCTCCAAGTCGCCTTGGGTTCGAACGAGAACGAGTACAGGTGCGACGGAACGTCGCACGCACAGCCCGGATAGCTGTTGTAGTACCAGGTGCCGCCGACCTCGTCGGCCTTCTCCAGGATCAGGAAGTCGACGCCCAGTCGCTGCAGCGCGATGCCCATGCCGAGCCCGGCGAACCCGGCCCCGATGACCAGCGCGCGGGTACGCACCACCGGGGCATTGTTCATCGCCTGGTTGGCGGCCTGCTCGGTGACGGTCATACTGCGATCCTTTCCTGGGAACGCCGGTACTGGGTATTTGATTCTTTCAGTCTGTCCGGCGCCCACCGGGCTGTCAACGCGTACCGGCGCCCGCCGAGGCCCGGAAGACAAGCCGACCCGGGTTATCGAAACGACCGACGGAATGAGGTGGTCCCGAGATTAAAATCTTTCGTTCATCTGCAGTTCAGTTCCTTTTCGCTGCCGAGCCATGCCCTGACCCTAACTTCTGTCCTGGCAGCTTTCTGGGAGGACTTCTGGACATCTCCTGGGAGTTCACACACCGTCGCCGTGGCTGTCGCGGCGCTTTTGTCGGGGTGATCGGTTGACGAAAGGAAATGCCCATGCCGAATTTCGCGGCGTCACCGCCGGAAGTCACTTCCACCTTGGTGTATGCGGGTTCGGGGTCGGCGCCGATGGTAGCGACCGCGTCGGCCTGGGACGCGCTCGCCGCGCAGCTGGACTCGTTCGCGGAAGGCTACGCTGCGGCGATCTCAACCTTGCAGGAGGGTTGGATGGGTCCTGCTTCGAATGCGATGGCTGCCGCGGCTACGCCATATGTGGCTTGGGCGACGACAACAGCAGCACAAGCCGAGCAGACCGCCAGCCAGGTTCGGGCCGCAGCGGCCGCCTTTGAGACGGCACACGCAGCAGTTGTGCCCCCGGCGTTGGTGGCCGCCAACCGCACCCAGTTGGCCAACCTGATCGCGACCAACCTCTTGGGCCAGAACACGACACAGATCGCGGCCACCGAGGCCGCCTACGACGCGATGTGGGCCCAGGACACCGGTGCGATGTATGGCTATGCCACGTCGGCGTCGTCGGCGACGAAGCTGACGCCCTTCAAGACGCCGCCGCCGACCGCCAACCCCGCCGGACAATCCGCCCAGGCCGCCACGACGGCCACCCAGGCCGCCGGCTCGGGCGCTTCGCATGCCGGCAGCCTGTCGCAGCTGCTTTCGAGTGTGCCACAACAGCTCTCGGCAGCAGCAGCGCCGGCCGCAGCAAGTTCGGACACATCCACAATTTTCGGAATCACCGTACCGACCTCGCTACTGACCAGCGTCGGAGACTTCAACACCATAAGCGGGCCGGTGAGCTTCCTGGCGGCGATGACTCGTACCGTCGCCAACTCCAGCGCCGCGGGTATGATCATCGGCCGACTCCTGGCCGACGCCACGCTGTACGCGCCGCTGGCCGCGCTGAGCGGCGCGACGTCACCGGTCACGTTCGGAGCGCTGTCATCGGCGGGGCTGGCTGGCGCGGCCGCATCGGGCGTTGACAGTGCGGTGCTCGCCAGCGCAGCGAAGGCGGGCCTGGTCGGGCCGCTGTCGGTGCCCCAGGCGTGGGCGCAGGCGACGCCGGTGGCGGCTGTCGCCAGCCAACAGGCGCCGTGGCTGTCGGAGGTCGAGGCGTGGTGGGAGGCCGGCGCACCTGCGACGGTGGGTGCGGAATCAATGGCAGAGGTGGCCGCCGCGGCCGCCGCGGGCACCCTGCTGATGCGTCCCGTCGTCGGCAAGGCGCTGAAGATTCCGCCTCGCCGCTTCAAGATGTCAAGTCCTAAATCCGGTGGATAGCCACCACCTGTGGCCATGCCGCGCAGCGCTACCGCCGTTGTTCTCCGAGACGATCGTCAGAGTTTGAGGAATAGCGATGCTGGATTTTTCGACCCTGCCGCCCGAAGTCAATTCGGCCAGGATGTACGCCGGTCCCGGGTCGGGGCAGATGATGGCGGCAGCGACAGCCTGGGATGGCGTCGCCGGGCAACTCGAATCGCTGGCCGCCGGCTACGCGGCGGAGTTGACGGCTCTGCAAGGCCGGCTTTGGTCGGGGCCTGCCTCGGCCGCAATGACCGCCGCGGCCGCACCGTACGTGGCGTGGGCGAACGCCACAGCCACCCAAGCTGAGCAGACGGCCAGCCAGCATCGTGCGGCGGCGGCCGCCTACGAGGCGGCGTTCGCCGCGACCGTCCCCCCACCGGTGATCGAAGCCAACCGGGCATTGCTGATGACGCTGATCGCGACCAACTTCCTTGGACAGAACACGCCTGCGATTGCGGCCACCGAGGCTCACTACGCCGAGATGTGGGCTCAAGACGCCGCCGCCATGCACGGCTATGCCGGCTCTTCGTTGCCGGCGGCCGCCGCGCTGACGCCGTTCAGCACGCCGCCGCAGACCACCAACTCTGCTGGGCAGTCAGCCCAGAGAACCGCGGCCACCCAAACGGCGCAAACAGCTTTGTCGCACGCGCTTGCGGCTTCGTCAAATCCTGGGCATAGCCCGTCGGTCGGCTCCGGTGCCGCTACGTCCACGTCATCGTCGGGGTCGTCGGGCATCTACTACATCAACAGTTGGCAATCCCTGCAGAAATTTATGAACCTTTTCCACGAGTCGTTCACTGCGCAATATTACAATTACGGCGTCACCTTTGGCGATCAGGGCGTGTTCAATACAAGTTACCTGCTCTTCGGCAACCATCTTTTTCTTCCACGGAATCCGCCGGCTCTGCTGGGCGAGGGGGCGTTGGCGGGTTCGACCAGCGCAAGCGCCGAACCGGTGCTCGCCGGCAAAGCGGTATCGGTGGGGAAGCTGTCGGTTCCGCGCGGCTGGGCGGGCGCCACAGCGGCGGCCAAAGCAGGTTATGTCGCCCAGTCGCCGCAGCTGCAGTCACCAGAATCAGGCGCGCCGGCCGTTCCAGCGGAACTGGCCAGTGCCCAGTCAGCGACGCCCACCGCCGACCGGCCAGCGCCGCCACCGGCGCTGGGGCCGATGGGCGGCCCGGCGCAGCACCACAGCGGCAACGCCGTCTTCCGCATGCGGGACAACCGGTTCCGAATGCCCCGGCCGGCGGCCGGCGGATAGCACCAGAAGTGATCACCCGGGCCGGCAGATGTCGGCCGCGGCCGGGCAAGAAAGGGGATGCAGATGCTGGACTTCGGGCTGTTGCCGCCGGAGATCACCTCGGCCAGAATCTATTCGGGTCCGGGGTCGGAGCCGACGATGGTGGCCGCGTCGGCCTGGGACGCGCTTGCCGCGGAGTTGGATTCGTTTGCGCGAGGCTACGCTTCGACGATTTCAAGCTTGCAGGACGAGGGGTGGCTGGGTGCTGCTTCCAATGCCATGGCTGCTGCGGCCGCGCCGTTTGCGCAGTGGGCGGCCGCCACAGCGGGACGAGCCCAGCTGTCGGGCAGCCAAGCTCGGGCGGCGGCAGCCGCCTTCGAAGCGGCACATGCCGCAGTTGTGCCACCGCCGCTCATCGCCGCTAACCGAGCCCAGCTGGCCAACCTGATCGCGACCAACATCCTGGGTCA
Organism: Mycobacterium sp. TH-M82; assembly: GCF_057473605.1. NCBI lineage: Bacteria > Bacillati > Actinomycetota > Actinomycetes > Mycobacteriales > Mycobacteriaceae > Mycobacterium > Mycobacterium sp. TH-M82. The sequence goes on from NZ_JBYCKY010000398.1 coordinate 6,180, forward strand.
GAACGCGGCCCAGATCGCGGCCACCGAGGCCGCCTACGACGCGATGTGGGTGCAAGACGCCGCAGCGATGCATGGCTATGCCACGTCGGCGTCCTCGGCGACGAAGCTGGCGGCTTTTACCGGGCCGCCGCCGACCACCAACCCTGCTGAAGCGCCCGTGGCCGCGGCTGCACCTGCTGCGGCGGCTGCTTCGCAATCCAGCCTGTCGCAGTTCCTGTCGACCGTTCCGCAGCTGCTCTCAGCAGCACCGGGCACATCGTCACAGACCGGTATACCGATACCGCAGTCGTTTATCACGCTCATGAATAATCTTAACTACGTCCAACGAATCCCGGACATCTATATGTTGGTGCAAGCTCGTAACGTCGGGGCTGTCGGCGATGCCATCATTCTCGGTGTCAAATTCGTATCCGATGGCGCACTATTTTCACCGCCACCCGAGCTGACCGCGGCGACATCCGCCACCGCTGCTGGGGCGACGTCACCAACGGTTCTGGCTGCAACTGCGGAGGCAGGCGTCGATAGGGCGGTGTTGGTCAGCGTGGGCGAGGCGACCGCGGTCGGGCAGTTGTCGGCGCCGCCGGCGTGGGCGAATGCGACTCCGGTCGCTGCTGCGACCGACCAGTACCTGTCCTCGTGGGCGGCCAAGGGGTCGTGGGAGGCGGCTCCGAAGGTGAACGTGGCCGGCACGGGGCCGGCGGCGGCCATGGGGCCGATGGCCGGGGCGGC